>DATADF010000196.1:0-17654 GCA_036258695.1 Actinomycetota bacterium | reverse complement strand
GAGCCGATGTACGTAAGACGCCTGCGACTCGCGGGCTTCTAGTCGTTTGCCGAGCCCACTGTGCTGGAGTTCGACCGCGGCGTCAACGTGATCGTCGGACCCAATGGCTCCGGGAAGTCGAACATCGCCGACGCCCTGTCGTGGGTCCTCGGAGCTCAGGCCCCCTCGGCCCTGCGGGGAGGCTCGATGGAAGACGTCATCTTCGCCGGGGGCAATGGGCGACCGCGACTGTCCTACGCGGAGGTGGAGGTCACTCTGGATAACTCGTCGGGAGTTCTGGGGCTGGACCTTGCCGAGGTAACGCTGAGCCGCACGACCGACCGATCGGGCGCCTCGGAATACCGGATCAACGGTGCCTCCTGCCGCCTGCTGGACATCACGGAGCTGCTTTCCGATGCGGGCATAGGTCGCAGCATCCACACGGTCGTCGGCCAGGGCCAGCTGGATGCGGTGCTGCAAGCTCGTCCTGAGGATCGCCGCGCATTTATCGAGGAAGCCGCCCAGATCGGGAAGTACCGGCGGCGCAAAGACCGCGCCCTCCGCAAGATCGAACGGGTCGACGAAAACCTTCTTCGCTTGCAGGACGTGCTGACCGAGCTGCGTCGAGCATTGCGCCCTCTGAAGCGCCAGGCGCGTGCCGCCGCCGCTTATTCGGAGCTGATGACGGAGCATCTCGACCTCCGTCAGCGGCTCGCCGCCACCGAACTTCAGCGTCTTGCGGGAGAAGAAGCGCGGGTCGATCCCGAAGCGGACGCTCGCCGCGCCGAACTGTTGTCTGAGGAGCTGGCGACGGTCAGGGCGCGGCTCGAGGTCGCCGGTTCGGAACGGGCCGCGCTCGCGGCCGAAGCCGAGCAGACACAAGACCGCGTTTACAGGATGCGACGCGTCGCCGATCGACTGGGCGCGCTCGAACGACTGGCGGCGGAGCGCGCCGCCAGAATCTCGGCTCGCCTGAGCGCGGAGACGGAGGAGGGCTATCGGGAGCGCGTTCGCTATTTGGAATCGGAACGGGCGCGCTGGTCGGAGGAGACGATGCGGCTCGAGTCCGACAGTGCCGACGCCCGCGCACGCGCGACCGAGGCGAAGGCCCGGTCGGAGGCCGCAACTTCTGCGCGGGTGTTGGCGGAGCAGTCGGTATCCGCAGCACGCGTCGCCGAGACTGATACCGCACAAATGTTCGTGCGTGCCGAGGGCCGCGAGGCCGCAGCGCGCGCCAACGTCGCGTCGATCGAGTCACATCTTGCGGCCGTCGCCGAGAGAAGAGACGTCGCCCAACGCGAGCTTCAGAAGCTCGCGCAGGGTCTGGTGCAGGCAGAACGTGAGGCGCGCAGTCTGGAGTCCGAGCTCGACAGGGCCATCGGGTCGGCGGCGGAGGCCGAAGCCTCGCTAGAGAGCAGGCGTCTGGTGGCGGACGAGATGCGAGCGCGCCTCAGCACGTTGCACGCCGATCGCGCCGCGGCCGAAGCGCGCGTCGGTGCTTTCACGGAGGTCGCCGTCCTTCTCGAGGATCAGCCGCACCTACTGCAACGTCTGCGTGGGCTCCTCGACGAAGCGCGGGCTCGCTACGAGGTAACGGCGCGTGCCGAGGCCGACGCCGAGGCCGAGGCCGCGCGGGCAGAGGAAGAGCAAGAGCGTCGCTGGCGAGAGGTCGAACGGCGCGATACGGAGCTGCGCCGTCTCGACGCACTCGTCGCTGGGGCGACGGAGCGGCTGGCTGCAGAGCGCCGCACGCACGAGGCCCGAGAGATAGAGCTCGCCACCCTCGACGAGGAGCTGTCGCGATCCCAACACGAGTTGGCCGCCGCGGAGACGGCTGCCGCGGAGGAACGGGCTTCGGTTCCACAGGCCCGGGCTCTACATGACGCGGCTACGAGGCAATTGACGGAAGCAGAGGAGCAGCTGATCTCCGCGCGCAAAGAGGAGCAGACCGCCACCCGCATTGCCGCGGAGGCCGAGCTCGAAGCGCGGACGCGTGAGGAACGCCTGCTCGCCGCTCGACTTCGGCAGGAGGAAGCCGTCGCGGGGATAGCGGACTCGGAGCGCGCCCTCGCCGGTCTCGAGGAACTCAGACAGAAGTTGTCCGCGGCGCGCACGCGTGCCGAAAAGATCGGCCAGATCGCTCGACTGGCGCTCGACTATGCGGAGGCGTGGGGAGAGCGGGCCTCACATCACGCCGCGAAGGCACGCGAGAACGCACTCGCGCTGGAGGAGTCTCTGGGCCAGCTTCGTACGCGCGATAGAGAGCTGGCGGCGGGGTTGGATGACATCACCGGCCGAAGGAGCAGGGCCGAGATCCGGCGGGCGGAGATCCGGGCGCGAGCCGAAGCCATCTCTGAACGCGTCATGGAGGAATGGGGTCTCGGCGCGGAGGAGCTTGCCAGGATGGAGCCGTTCTCGGACGAGGCCGAATTGGTCGCGCGCGAGCGAGCCGAGCGGTTGGAGCGCGAGTTGAAGCGACTGGGTCCCGTAAATCCGCACGCCTCGCAGGAGTTCTCAGAGCTAGAGCAGCGCGAGAGCTTCCTCGAGGAACAAATGAACGACCTACGTTCCTCGCGCCGAGATCTCTTGAAGATCGTGAGGGATGTTGACGAGACGATCGTTCAGGTATTCGCGCAGGCCTTCGAGGATGTCGCACGCGAGTTCGAATCGGTTTTCCAAAATCTGTTTCCAGGGGGATCGGGACGGTTGAAACTGACGGATCCCGACGATCTACTGAACAGCGGCATCGAGGTGGAGGCGCGGCCTCCCGGTAAGAACGTTCGCAAGCTGTCGTTGTTATCGGGTGGAGAGCGGGCTCTCGTCGCGCTGGCGTTCTTGTTCTCGATCTTCCGCTCGCGGCCCTCACCCTTCTACCTCTTGGACGAGGTTGAGGCCGCACTCGATGACGTCAACCTGCATCGCTTCCTGGGGCTGGTCGGTGAGCTGACCGAGCGTGCTCAGATTCTCATCGTCACCCACCAAAAGCGCACGATGGAGGTCGCCGACGTCCTCTACGGAGTGTCGATTTCCAAAGAGGGCGTGTCGCGCGTCGTCGCGAAACGTATGGAGGAGATCGCCGTTTAGCCTAGGCCAATGCCATCCGGTATAGGCCTCGAACTAGCCATCGCCGCGGTACTCGTGGCAATCATCGCGGTGGCGTACTTCGTCGGACGGACACGGAGACAGCCGCCTCCGCCTGAGGCGCCGGCCGCTCGTCCGGAGCCGGCCCGCCCGAAAACCGTCGAGGTTGATTCCCGGTTCCCGCCGCCTGAGCTCGTCACCGAAGCTCCCCCCGAAGAGGAACTTGTCGAACAGGCTCCACCCACGGTTGCAGTTCGACCGACTCTCGCCGAGCGGCTGACCAAGGCCCGCCGATTCCTCGCCGACAAGCTCGACGAAGTCCTGCGTCGCGGTCGCGACGAGGAGACGTGGGACGACCTCGAGGCAGTTCTCGTCCAGGCCGATATCGGCATCGAGATGGCGGCGCGCATCACCACCGACCTGCGGTCTCGTTTGGATCGTGCTGAGGCGGCGGACGCGTCGGCTATCCGGGCGGCGTTGCGAGAAGAGCTGATCGAGCTATTTGATTCGCAGGCGGAACGCACGCTGGTGCTCGCCCCCGAAGGAGTGACCGTTTGGTTGGTCGTGGGAGTGAATGGCGTCGGCAAGACGACCACGATCGGCAAGCTGGCTCACGACGCGACCGACCGGGGGCGGACGGTAGCCCTCGCGGCCTCAGACACCTTTCGCGCGGCCGCCGACGAACAGCTGGAGGAGTGGGCACGTCGCGCCGAGGCGGAGGTCGTCAAGCACCAGCCGGGTGCCGACCCCGGAGCCGTCGCTTTCGACGCCTACCGGCACGCGGACGCCCGGGACATCGATCTTTTGATCGTCGACACCGCGGGGCGGCTGCATACCAAGACTCCTCTAATGGACGAGCTGGCCAAGATCAAGCGCGTCGTGGAGAGGGAGGGCGCTGTCCATGAGGTGCTATTGGTGCTCGATGCGACCGCGGGGCAAAACGGATTGGTCCAGGCGCGTGAGTTCACGAAGGCACTGGGCGTGACCGGCATCGTGCTCACCAAGCTCGACGGCACCGCCAAGGGCGGGATAGCCGTCGCGGTGGAGAACTCGCTCGGCATTCCCATAAAGCTCGTCGGCGTTGGTGAGGGGATCGAGGACCTGGAGCCGTTCGACCCCAAGAGCTTCGTCGACGCGCTCCTCGAGTGAGCATTCTCAGGCCTATAGATAGATAGACGATGTTCGACACTCTTAGCGGTCGACTCGACGAGATCTTCACCCGTCTGCGCGCCCGCGGGCGCCTCTCGGAGAAACAGGTAGACGAGGTCTTACGCGAGATTCGTCTCGCCCTGTTGGAGGCCGACGTTGCCTTGAAAGTCGTCAAGGCATTTGTGGCCGATGTCCGCGAGAGGGCCGCGGGCGCGGAGATCCACAAGAGCCTCACGCCGGCGCAGCAAGTGATCAAGCTCGTTCATGAGGCTCTCGTCGACATCCTCGGGCACGAGACCGCCGGCCTGGAGCCGTCGCCTCGGCCACCGCGCGTGATCCTGATGGCGGGGCTTCAGGGATCCGGCAAGACGACCGCAGCCGCAAAGCTCGCGCGCTTGCTGAAGAGCGAGGGCCGGCGACCGCTACTGGCGGCGTGCGATCTCCGTCGCCCGGCCGCCGTGCGGCAACTCCAATTGTTGGGGGAGCAGATAGGGGTCCCGGTACACGCGGAACCAGATGCTTCGCCGGCGGCGGCCCCCGACGTCGCGAGTCGCGCCCTCGCCGTCGCCGAGAGCGATGGGTTCACCGATCTCATCGTCGACACATCGGGCCGCATGCACGTAGATCCCGACTTGATGGCAGAGCTGCGTCACGTCTCGGATGCAAGTAAGCCGGTCGAGATCTTGCTCGTCTGCGATGCGATGACGGGGCAGGACGCGGTGAACGTTGCCGAGTCCTTTCTTGCAGAGGTTGCGGTCACCGGCATCGTGCTTACCAAGCTGGACGGAGACGCGCGGGGTGGCGCAGCGCTATCGATGTCTTACGTGACGGGTCGGCCGATCAAGTTCGCCGGTGTGGGAGAAAAGCTGAGCGACCTAGAGCCATTCCATCCTGATCGCATGGCGTCTCGCATCCTCGGCATGGGGGATGTGCTGACGCTCATCGAAAAGGCGGAGCAAGCTTTCGACCAGGCCGAGGCCCAGAAGATGGAGGAAAAGCTTCGGGCCGCCGAGTTCACGCTCGACGACTTTCTCAACCAGATGCAGGCCGTCAAGAAGATGGGCCCCATGTCGCAGATCCTGGGGATGATCCCCGGGATGGGCAAGCTGCCTATCTCCGAGACGGACATCGACACTCAGTTGCCGCGCGTCGAGGCGATCATTCGGTCGATGACTCCCGGGGAACGCGCCGATCCCGGTTTGATCAATGGAAGTCGACGGCGGCGTATCGCCGCTGGGTCGGGAACGTCGGTGCAAGACGTGAACAAGTTGACCAAGCAGTTCGACCAGGTGAAGAAGATGATGCGGTCGCTGAGCAAGGGCGGCGGGGCCATGAATCTCGCGGGTATCAAGGGTCTTCGGGGCGGCGGCACAATGGCTAAGCCGAAGAGGCGTAGATAAGAACGTCCCAAGGCCGGCGGGGGATGGCCGGCCAACCCACGCTCAGAGGAAACCCAAGGTAGTAACATGTCCGCTCCCGCAGCGACGGCTCGCGTTATGCGTTCGGGTCGCAGGCGGAGCGACACCCTCCCAGGTTAGGAGCCAACGGTGGTCAAGATCAGGTTGATGCGCGTCGGCAAGAAGAAGCAGCCGACTTACCGCGTGGTCGTTGCCGACTCGCGCAGCCCGCGGGATGGACGCATCATCGAGGCGATCGGCCACTATCAGCCGCGCCTGGAGCCCTCGGGCGTGTCGATCGATAACGACCGAGCTCTTTATTGGCTGACGCGCGGAGCCCAGCCATCCGGTGCGGTTCGCAAACTGCTGCAGCTGAGCGGAGCGTGGTCTTCGTTCACCGGCGAGGCTCCGCCGCAGGTCGCGGCCCCTCCGACGCCCACGCGCGCCACCGCGGCCGCCTCTGTCAAAGCGACCCCCGCCGCCTCCGTCTCCGAGTCGGACGAGGACGTGGCCGACCTGCCGGAAGCTGAGGACCAAGAGGCAGCTGCGCCCGAGGCCCAGCCGGCAGACGAGGAAGCGTGATGAGTCGCGCCCTGGTCGAGTACGTGACGGGATGGTTGATTGATCATCCTGAGGATCTTCAGATCTCGGAGGTCGAGGGGGAGCGCGGCCTCACCGTATTGGAGCTTTCCGTTAATCCCGAGGACACCGGCAAGATCATCGGCCGCAACGGACGGATCATCCGAGCGCTGCGCGTTCTGGCGCGCGCGGCAGCTCAGCGGGAAGGTCATTCGGTAGCCGTCGAGGTGGTGGACTAACGCACGATCCCGGCAAGCTGCTGGCCGGTGAGATCGGTAAACCGCACGGTCTGGGCGGGGAGGTCTACGTCATCCCCATCTCCGACGATCCGCAGCGTTTTTCTCCCGGTTCGCGGTTGGTTCATGCGGATGGACGTCCGTTAACCGTGGAGTCATCGCGCACGCACCGCGCTCGGCTGTTGGTGAAGTTTGTCGGCATCGACGATCGCACGACCGCGGAGGCATTGAGAGGCGGCCTGTTCGTCGCATCCGACGCGCTGAGGGGATTGGACCCCTCGGAGTACTGGCACCACGACCTCGTGGGCTGTCGCGTGCTCGACCGCGGTGGCCTGGAGCTCGGCGTTGTAACGAACGTGTCTGCGGGCGTTGCTCAGGATCTGCTGGTCGTCGCAACTCCGCGTGGCGAGCGGCTTGTCCCGATGGTCGGCGAAATAGTCCGGGCTGTGGACATCGAAGCTAAGAACATCGTCGTCGACCCACCCGAAGGGTTGCTGGAGTGACACTTCGAATCGAGGTCATCACGATCTTTCCCGAGCTATTCGACGCGCACCTGCGGACGAGCTTGCTCGGCAAGGCCATCGCGAACGGACTGCTCGGCGTGCGCGTGCACGATCTCAGAGGGTTCGGCATCGGGAAGCACCGCTCGATCGACGATGAGCCTTATGGCGGCGGAGCGGGAATGGTGATGCGCCCCGAGCCCATCTTCGAAGCCGTCGAGCACTGCGCCGAAGCGGACGCGCACATCGTGCTGCTATCCCCGCGCGGCCGCAGGTTGGATCAGCGCGAGGTTGAGCGGCTGGCGACGAAGAAACAGGTGATCTTGATCTGCGGCCGCTACGAAGGGGTCGACGAACGTGTTGCGATGCATCTGGCTCATGAGGAGATCTCGATCGGTGATTACGTACTGGCCGGAGGCGAGCTGGCCGCGCTGGTTGTGATCGAAGCCGTATCGCGGTTGGTGCCCGGCGTCGTCGGGAACCGTGAGTCTCTTGACTTTGAATCACACGCGCATGGTCTCGAGTACCCGCAGTACACGCGGCCACCCGAATTCCGTGGGTGGCGGGTCCCGCAGGTGCTTCTCTCCGGCGATCACGGGACGATCGAGAAGTGGCGCCGGGAGCAAGCCGACGAGATCACACGCGCGCGCAGGCCGGATCTTTTGTCGGAAGGGTGAGAGGCGGGGGGCGTGCTAACGCCATAGGACAATGTCTGTATGGCGGTCTCACTGAACCTGGAGAAGCCCACCAAGGTGCCGGCACAGCCGGGTGTGTATCTATTTCGCGATGCTGAAGCCCGGGTCATCTATGTGGGTAAGGCGAAATCCTTGCGGAGCCGGATTTCGAATTACTTCGGCCCGGAACTACATCCTCGGACGCGCGCCATGGTCGAGGCTGCCACCGACGTGGAGTGGATCGTTACCGACAGCGACGTCGAGGCTCTCCACCTGGAGCTCAATCTCATCAAGCAGCACCGACCCCGTTACAACGTGCGCTACCGGGACGACAAGAGCTACCCCTATCTGGCGATCACCCTCGACGAGGAATACCCCCGTGCCCGCGTCATGCGAGGTGCCAAGAAGAAAGGGATTCGCTACTACGGCCCGTTCGCACACGCGTATGCGATTCGCGAGACGCTCGATCTGCTGCTGCGGACCTTTCCGATGCGCACCTGTTCTCAGGGCGTCTTCGACCGCTGCCGGCGCCGCCGGCGTCCCTGCCTTCTGTACGACATAGAGCGCTGCGCGGGGCCCTGCGTCCATACCGTGTCGGCGGAAGAACACCGGGAGATCGCGCTGCGGCTCTGCGATTTCCTCGATGGAAATACGAGGCCGGTTGTGCGGGATCTGGAGAAACGGATGCGGGAGGCGGCCGACTCTCAGGAATACGAAATAGCCGCCAAGATGCGCGACCAATTGACGAATGTGAAGAAGGTCATCGAGCGCCAACAGATGGTCTCGTCTCGCAAGGAGGACCTGGATGTGGTGGGCGTGGCCGAGGACGATTTGGAAGCCGCAATCCAGGTCTTCTTCGTCCGGCGCGGAAGGGTCACCGGGCGAAAGGGTTACATCGTCGACAAGATCGAGGACCTTGCATCGCCAGACCTGCTGGCGAGATTCCTCGAACGTCTCTACGCGGAGGGTGAGGTGCCCCAGGAGGTGCTGGTTCCCTTCGATCCGGAGGGCCGCGACGTAATCGAGTCGTGGCTCAAGCAGAAGCGCCTTCGAAAGGTCCCCATAAGGACTCCTCAACGCGGCGAGAAACGTTCGCTGCTGGAGACCGTCACCCAAAATGCCCATCAGGCCTTCACACAGCATCGACTGAAGCGGGCGGGGGACTTCGCCGCACGTTCGCGGCAGCTCCGTGAGCTTCAGGAATGGCTGGAGATGCCCGAGGCGCCCTTGCGGATCGAGTGCTTCGACATCTCGAACACCGGGCCGACCGAGGCCGTCGGCTCCATGGTCGTCTTCGAGGATGGGCTTCCCAAACGATCCGACTACCGTCGGTTCGCGATCAAGTCCACAACCGGGCCGGATGACGTGGCCATGATGGGTGAAGTGATCCGCCGCCGGTTCAGCCGTTATCGACAAGAGCCCAAGGAGCCGGTTCGCAAAAAGGGGCAGCGTTTCGCCTACGCGCCCAATCTCGTTGTGATCGATGGGGGAAAAGGACAGCTCAATCGTGCCGTTGAGGCGATGCGAGAAGCGGGCGTATCCGTGACCACCGTCGCCCTTGCAAAACGCATGGAGGAGATCTTTGTTCCGGGCCGTGCCGAGCCGATCCGGATCCCGCGCGGATCGGAGTCCCTCTACCTCCTCCAGCAAATCCGGGATGAGGCCCACCGCTTCGCGCTGGACTATCACCGGCTGCGTCGAGGGAAGCGCATGACGCGCTCGGCGCTGGACGGCATTCCGGGGCTGGGCGAGACGCGCCGAAAGAAGCTGCTGGCCCATTTTGGTTCGGTCAAGAACATCAAAGCCGCCCGGCTCGACGAGCTACTGGCGGTCCCGGGAGTGCCTCAAGGCGTGGCGCGCTCCGTTTACCAAGCCCTCCACATGCCCGAGAGTGGTCGAAACCAAGAGCGCGCGGGGCCGCTTCCGCCCGCCCGGGCATCGTGAGCAAACCGCGGCGCAACCGCAGCGTCGACGTTGCGGTGATCACCGGTCTATCGGGCGCCGGACGCTCCGAGGCTGCCAACGCGCTCGAGGACCTCGGCTGGTATGTGATCGACAACCTGCCCCCGGCTCTCATCACGAAGACTCTCGAACTGGCGCTGGCCCCCGGGAACGACATCGCAAGCCTCGCCCTGGTGATCGACGCGCGCGGCGGATCGTTCTTCGACGAGGCTGCCGACGCGCTGAAGGATCTCCGCCGCGAGGTCTCCAGCTATCGCATGTTGTTCTTGGAAGCCGACGATGAAGTCCTCGTTCGCCGGTTCGAGGCAACGAGGCGAAAGCACCCTCTGGCGATCGGCGAGCGGGTTGTCGTTGGCATTCAGAGGGAACGCGACCTGCTCAAGGCGTTTCGAGACGGCGCCGACCTTATCTTGGACACCACGGACCTCTCCGTCCGCGATCTCCGAACGCGCCTGGCAGCCGCGTTCGGCGGTCCATCGCCCGCCGACGGGTTAAAGACGACGGTGATCTCTTTCGGCTACAAGTTCGGGCTTCCCCTCGACTCCGACATCGTCCTCGACGTCCGCTTCCTCCCCAATCCCTATTGGGTCGAGGGTCTGCGCGCTCTCGGCGGCGGCGACGACAGGATTCGGGAGTATGTGCTCGGGCAAGACGCGAGCATCGACTTTCTCGAGCGCACGAAGGACTTGTTTGCGGTTCTGCTCCCCGGCTTCGAGGCGGAAGGCCGGCATTACTTAACCGTTGCCGTGGGCTGCACGGGTGGGCGGCACCGTTCCGTCGTGCTCGCGGACGAGATCGCGAGCTGGCTGGGAGAGAAGGGATATGCAGCCACCGTCATCCATCGCGACCTAGAACGGGCGGCGGCGACTCCATGAAAGTCGTTGGTTTGGGTGGAGGGCATGGGCTCGCGGCGACGTTGCGTGCCGCTCTCCAATATGCGGACGAAATTGCAGCAGTCGTCACGGTGGCCGATGACGGGGGCTCCTCAGGGCGGCTGTCGCGTGACCTAGGCATCCCGCCGCCGGGAGACATCCGGAATTGTCTCGTCGCCCTGGCGGATGACTCCTCGCTCGCACGGGTCTTCCAGCACCGGTTCTCGAGCGGGGCTCTTACCGGTCACACGGTAGGCAATCTCGTGATCGCTGCGCTGACCGAGCAGACGGGGGACTTCGCCGCTGCGGTCGAGGCGGCTGGGGAGCTGCTCGACGTTCGCGGACATGTGTTTCCCGCCACTACCGAGCTCGTGAGATTGAACGCGCGCGTCGATGGTGGAGTAGTGAGTGGACAAGTGGCCGTGGCCCAGACGCGGCCGCCAATCCAAGCCGTCTACCTGGAGCCCGCCGATCCCTCCGCTCACGAACCTGCAGTAGGCGCGCTGCTGGACGCCGACCAGGTGGTCCTTGGGCCCGGCAGCCTGTTCACCAGCTTGATCGCAACACTGCTCGTGCCCGACATACGTGCTGCACTGCAACGGACCACCGCTCGGCGTGTCTTCGTGTGCAACGCGCGCATGCAGAAAGGTGAGACGGAGGGCCTGGGCGCGGCCGCACATGTCGAAGCGGTTCTGGCTCACACCGGGCCGGACGCGATCGACGCAGTCGTTGTTCAGGATCCGCCCAGGGAGCAGGAGGGCGTGACTCTCGATCATGCAGCTCTGGAGTTCACCGGGATAGAGATCGTGGCGGCCGACGTCGCCGACGAATCCGGTGCGCACGATCCTGGAAGACTCGCCGCCGTATTGAGGCAGCTTCGCTAGACGGCGCGGCGGGGGGTTGCGCGCGCGGCCCCCAGTAGGATGGGTTGACCGACGACCCCAAGGAGGCGGGCGATGGCGACTCGCATAGGAATCAACGGCTTCGGACGAATCGGACGCAACTTCTTCCGAGCTCTCAGAGCAAAAGGATCGGATCTCGAAGTCGTTGCCATTAACGATCTCACGGACCCCTCCGTACTTGCGCACTTGCTGAGATACGACTCCGTTTTCGGCCGTTTCGACGAGGAGGTCAAGGTCACCAACGGAGGTTTCTCCGTCGCCGGTACCGACATAAAGGTGCTCTCCGAGCGTGACCCGGCGGCGTTGCCGTGGGGCGATTTGGGTGCCGACATCGTCATCGAGTCCACAGGTTTCTTCACGAAACGAGCCGATGCCGCCAAACATCTGGACGGCGGTGCGAAGAAAGTGATCATTTCCGCGCCGGCGAAGGACGAGGACATCACGATCGTAATGGGTGTCAACGAAACGGATTTCGACGCGTCGAGCCACGACATCATCTCGAATGCCTCCTGCACGACAAATTGTGTCGTGCCGCTGGCCAAGGTCCTGCAGGACAACTGGGGGATAGAGAAGGGGTTCATGACAACCTGTCACGCGTACACGAACGACCAGAGTACTCAGGACCTGGCGCGTGACGATCTGAGACGAGCCCGTGCCGCGGCAATCAACATCATCCCGACCACGACCGGCGCCGCCAAGGCCGCGGCGCTTTCGCTTCCCGAGCTCAAGGGACGCCTCGACGGACTCGCGTTGCGCGTTCCGGTAGCGGACGGGTCGATCACGGACCTCGTATGCGTGTTGGGGTCCGAGGTTGATGTGAAGGACGTCAACGACGCCTATCGCGAGGCGGCGGGATCGGCGCGCATGAAAGGCATCCTCGAATACACCGAGGACCCCATCGTGTCGTCGGACATCGTAGGGAACTCCCACTCCTGCATCGTCGATGGACTCTCGACAATGGCCAACGGCAATCTCGTAAAGGTGTTCGGCTGGTACGACAACGAATGGGGCTACTCGAACAGGCTGGTTGACCTGACGGAACTCATCGCTTCGAAGATCTGAGCAGCTCAACTTGTCGGCCTCGAACCAGCTCCCGTCGATCGACGACGTCGAAGTCGACGGGCGCAGAGTTCTGGTCCGTTGCGACCTGAACGTCCCGCTCGAACACGGTCGGATCACCGACGACATGCGTGTCCGAGCAGCCGTGCCCACACTGGAGGAATTGCTGGATCGCGGTGCACGGCTCGCGGTGTGTTCTCACTTGGGGCGCCCGAAAGGCGCGATCGTCGAAGAGTTGCGTCTGGCTCCTCTAGCGGCCCGGCTGGAGGAGCTTCTGGATCGCCCGGTCGTCTATAGCCGCGATGTCGTGGGGCCCGAGGCGCGCGCCGCGTGTGGGTCGGCTGCGGCGGTCGTCCTCTTGGAGAACCTTCGGTTTGACCCGGGCGAGGAGGACAACGACCCGGAGTTCGGCGAGGCGCTCGCGAGCCTCGCGGACGTCTATGTCGACGACGCCTTCGGGGCCGCGCACCGAGCTCACGCTTCAATCGTCGGAGTAGCCGAGCGACTCCCGGCGGCAGCGGGTCGCCTGCTGGCGCGCGAGGTCGAACAGTTGAGCCGGTTGTTGGAATCTCCCGAGCGTCCCTTCGTGGCGGTGTTGGGCGGGGCAAAGGTGTCGGACAAGCTCGGCGTTATCTCCAACTTTCTCGAACGCGTCGATTCGATCTGCGTCGGTGGAGCGATGGCGTTCACCTTGCTCGCTGCCAAGGGCATCGACGTCGGCCGTTCACGTGTCGAAGAGAACCGGCTGGAGGAGGTCGCGACGGTTCTCGACTTGGCAAAACAGCGCGGAGTCACAATCGCGCTGCCCTCAGATGTCGTCGCGGCCGATCGTCCCCAAGACGGATCCGATTATGAGAGCGTGCCACTCGCCGCCATCGGGGACCGGATGGGCGTCGATATCGGACCCGAGTCGCGTACCGAATTCGCGCGGATTATCTCCTCGGCTCGCACCGTGCTGTGGAACGGTCCGATGGGAATTTTCGAGATCGATGCATTCGCCGAAGGGACCCGTGCGGTGGCGCGTGCCATAGGTCAGGCCACACAAACGGGTGCCTACACCGTTGCGGGAGGAGGGGACTCGGCGGCCGCGCTGGCTCAGCTCGACATGACCGACGCGGTCTCGCATCTCTCAACAGGCGGTGGGGCGTCTCTTGAGTTTCTCGAGGGAAAGGAACTTCCGGGAGTCGCGGTGCTGACGCGGGTGCGATCGGGATGAGGACGCCGCTCATCGCGGGCAACTGGAAGATGTTCAAAACGCACCTCGAGGCAATGCATCTGGTGCAGGGGTTGGGCCACGAGCTTGCGGGTGTCGATTTCACGGCAGTTGAGGTAGCCGTCTGTCCGCCATTCACCGCTCTACGGACCGTGCAGACGCTGCTCGACTCGGATCGTCTGCCGTTCTTCCTGGGTGCACAAAACATGCATCCGGAGGTCGAGGGCGCGTTCACGGGGGAGATATCGCCGGCGATGCTGAAGTCTCTCCATGTCAAATACGTGATCCTGGGTCATTCCGAACGCCGCGAGTTGTTCGGAGAGACAGACGAAGGCGTCAACGCAAAAGTGAAGGCCGCCTACGCGCACGATCTGATCCCGATCGTTTGCTGCGGCGAGACCGAACAGGAGCGTGATCGGGGCAGCACCGAGCCCAAAGTAGAAGGTCAAGTGCGATCGGCATTCATCGGGTGTCCCGCCGAGCGCGTGCGCGAGACGGTTATCGCCTATGAGCCCATCTGGGCGATCGGAACCGGCCGGACGGCACTCCCCGAGGATGCGCAGCAGACCATTTCTTTCATTCGTCAGGTCGTCGCTCAGATCTTCGATCCGTCGCTGGCCGACGAGGTTCGAATTCTCTACGGCGGAAGCGTGAAGGCGGGAAATGCGGCCGCGCTCATGCGTCAGACCGATATCGACGGCGGCCTCGTTGGAGGTGCGTCACTCGAGGCGGGTGAGTTCGCCGCGATCGTGAAGGCAACCTTGCAGGACAAGTGAGCCCGCGGCCGATCTTCTACGTCATCCTCGACGGTCTGGGCGACGATCCTCTGCCGGCCCTAGACGGACGGACACCACTCGAGGCAGCGCGCACGCCCGAGCTGGACTCGTTGGCCCGAAGAGGTAGCAGCGGATTCGTGACGACGGTCGGGGAGGGCATCGCACCCGAGTCCGATATCGCGGTCCTCGCAGTTCTCGGTTACGACCCATACGAGCACCACACGGGTCGCGGCCCGTTGGAGGCGGTCGGAGCCGGCCTGAAGGTGGCTCGCGGGGATCTGGCGTACCGAGTGAATTTCGCCACTGTCGAAGCCTCGAATGGATCTTTCGACATCGTCGACCGGCGTGTTGGGCGCGACCTAAGCTCGGAGGAGGCGCACGAGCTCGCGGCCGAGCTGCAGGACCGGGTGCAGGTGAGCGACGCGAGCTTCGAGTTCCGAGCGACCATCGGACACCGCGGCGTCCTGGTGCTGCGCTCGGAGAAGGGCCCTTTTTCCGCGGAGGTCGAAAACTCAGATCCCGCTTACGGCCGCGCCGGAGCGCTCGGAGTTGCGAAGGAGACGTTCGATAACAAGGTTGTGGAGGTCGCGCCGCTCAAGGGCCACGAATCGGACGCGACTCAGCGTGCCGCGCGCATTACGAACGAATGGCTACGGGCGGCGTTCGATGTGCTGGATCGCTCGGAGATCAACGCCCGCAGGCGTGCCGCGGGCAAGCTGCCGGGGAACTTCGTCCTCACCCGCGACGGTGGTGACCACCTTCCGGACCTGGTCCCGTTTAGAGAGAAGTTTGGTTTGCAGTTCGGATGCTTTGTTGAAATGCCCGTCGAACTGGGAATCGCCCGTCTGACGGAGATGGGTATCGTCGAGGCGCCCCCAGCGGATGGGTCGGCGGCGGATCAATATGTTGCCTGGGCCAGCCTCGCGCGCGATGCGATCGAAGGCTTCGACGGGCTCTACATCCACATCAAAGGTCCGGACGTCCCGGCACACGACGGGGATCATGAAGCAAAGATTGCAAGCATCGAAGCCATCGACGAAGCGTTCTTCGGCACCCTGCTGCCGACGATCGACCTCGGGAACACCATCTGTGCCGTAACGGCGGACCACTCCACAAGCTGCGCCCGCAAGGCACACACCGATGGGCCGGTCCCTCTCGTCGTGGCGGGCGGCCGAGTGACGGACGACGCCGTCCAGGAATTTGGAGAAACCGCATCGCGCCGTGGCGCGCTGGGGCACCTCATGGGGACGGAGATCATGCCGAACCTGGTGTTCCAGGCACGCGCCTAGCGTCCGTTAGGATCGCGATTACTTTCGTCCACTATCGAGGTGACAAGTGACAGCCGTTCTCGTGGTAATTCATGTGCTCGCGTCGCTGATGCTGATCCTCTTCATCCTGCTCCACGCAGGCCGAGGCGGCGGCGTCTCGGAGCTCTTCGGCGGCGGGATGCAGAGCCAAGCAATGGGTTCCACCGTTATGGAGAGAAACCTCGACCGCATTACGGTCATCACCGCGATCGTCTTCACGGGCACGACGATCCTCCTCGCTTTCCAATTGAAGTAACGCGCGACCCGGTTCGCCGGGCCCGCGTCCCATCCATCGCGCTGGTTCTCTGCCTCGCGCTGTCGTGCTCGGGGGAGCCATCCGCACCGAGTGCCGCCGGCACGATTACTCCCTCACCCAGCGCCGCGGGCCCATGGGGCGGCGTCTTTGCTCCCGACGAGGACGTCCTGACGGTCGCGATCCGCGAGCCGGGGTCGCTGGACCCGATGCGAGCCCAGGATCCGGCCTCTCTCTTGATCGCGCGACAGCTCTATGAGGGCCTGACGCGCTGGGATCCCGTCGAGGAACGCGTTCTGCCGGGCGCGGCCGAATCCTGGACGGTCGCAGAGGGCGGAACAGAGTTCACGTTCACGTTGCAGCAGGGGCTTAGCTTCCACGACGACAGCCCCCTTACCGCGCGTGATTTCAAGTATGCATTCGAGCGCATAGCACTGAAGGCAAACGCCGCGGAACTCGCGTATGTCCTGGAGCCGATCGAGGGATTCCCACTGGTGAACGAGCTCGGCATATCCCAACATCTCAGCGGGATCAGAGTGCTGGACGACCGCACGCTGCAGATCCGGACGTCGGAGCCCTACTACGAGCTTCCCGCAGTGCTCACTCATCCGGGCCTGGTGCCTCTGAAGAAGGACGCGGTGGAGGACTTCGAGTCTTTCCTAACCAGTCCCATCGGCAACGGGCCATTTCGCATCGCTCAACAGTGGGCCCCGGGCGATCCGGTGCTTCTGCGTTCATTTCTTGGATGGCCGGACACGCCGGAGCTGGACGGTATTGCCTTCGTGCCGTATCCGACTGCGGCGAGCTCGTGGATCGAGTGGCTCGAGGGCAACCTCCATGTCGCGGAGGTGCCTGCCGGACAGATCGAGACCGCACGGGAGATAGCCACCGATCGCGGATTCGTGCCGTTGCTGGCGACGTACTCGTACGGAGTGAACATTGAGGCGATCACCGATGTACGCGTCCGCCGGGCGATCAATCACGCCATCGATCGGCGCACGATCTCGGCGACGATCTTCAAGGGGACCTTGGAGCCCGCTCGCGGGATAGTCCCCGCGGGAATGCCGGGTTTCATCGGCAATGCGTGCGTGCGGCTATGTCGTTATGCGCCGCGAGCCGCCAAAGCCGTCGTGGATCGCCTTCCCCGTTCGGAGCGAAAGCTGACGCTCAGCTTCAGCGGAGCCGGTGTTCATCGCCAGGTAGCGCGCGCGCTTGCAAGCGATCTGGAGGACGCCGGTTTCGAGGTGACGCTCGAGTCGCTGGCATTTGACCGGTACGTCGACGCCCTGGATGCAGGTGAGCAGCAGCTTTACCGGCTCGGCTGGATCGCGGAGTATCCGACACCAGGGGACTTCCTCAGCGCCCTTTTTGCGAGCGATTCGGAGGACAACTACTCCGGGTTTGCTTCCGAGCGCGTGGATGATCTGCTAAGCCGCGCGCGAGCGGAGCCTTCCGACAGCCAGCGAACCAGCCTCTATCAAGAGGCCGAGCGAGTGATCTTGCGCGCGGCCCCCATCGTCCCGTTAGGCACGTACGTCAGCAATTGGGCAGCTCGGCCTGAGGTGGTCGGGATCTCTTTTGATCAGATGGGCGGCTTCGACGCGGCGGATCTATCACTTGCGCGCGCCTAAAGCACTAGCGGCGGCTCTGCTGCTTCTCGCCGCGGCCTGTACCTCGGATGGCACAGACCCGAGCGGGGCGCCCAACGGTTCGAC
>DATADF010000195.1:0-5708 GCA_036258695.1 Actinomycetota bacterium | reverse complement strand
CTGATCGCATTTATCCAATGGCGCCGACGTCCGGACACGCCGAGCGCGTGGGTCACCGCGACCTTCGGCACCCTGGCCTTGGCCGTTCTGCTCAGCCGCTTACTGCCCGAACGCTCCGAGTCGGTCTGGGTGGAAATCCTGCGCCGGATAGATGTCGCGTTGATCGTGCTGTTTCCCCTGCTCCTGTATCGCTTCCTGACCTCCCTTATCAGACCGGTGCGCTGGATCTGGATAACGGGTCACGCACTGACGGGCTTGGCCTTGCTGGGAGCGTTCGTCGTGGACCTGCCCGAGCAGGGAGAGCCTCGCTCGGGCATCGCCCAGGCCTACATCTATTTGGTCCTGATCCAGTGGCTGTTCCTCCTGGGTCGCGTTTCCACGCGGCTCTGGAGGGCGGGCCGTCCGCTTCCGGCAGTCGTTCGTCGCCGCATGCGCACCATGAGCCTTGGAGCTCTCGGGCTCGCGATCGCGGTCGTCGCGGCGGGCGCGCAACCGGATCCCAACGCTGAAGTGACCGGCGTGGACATTGTCATCCAGTTGATCGTGCTCGCTACGGGACCCTTCTTCTTGCTCGGCTTCGCCCCTCCGGGGATCCTGAGGAGCTCATGGCGCCAAAAGGAGTTAATGCGCTTGAGAGAGGCGGAGACGGCGCTCATGGAGGCGCTCACTCCGAAGCAGGTGGCGCGTGCCCTGCTTCCGCATGTCACGCGGTTGATGGGGGGCCGCGGTTCACTGATGGCCGATTCCGACGGGAGCGTTGTCGACTCCTACGGTCTCGATCCCAAGGACGCGAAGGAACTGGCGGCCGCGGCCGTAGCGGGATCCCTGGCCGGCGCGGCGCGGCCCGGGGAGGGCAATCCGGTGATCTCAGTTCCGATCGGGGATCGCCATCTCGTCGTGCGTTCCTCTCGCTACACCCCATACTTCGGGATCGAGGAAGTGGACCTCTTGAATCGCCTCGCCCTGCTCGCGAAGTTGGCGTTGGGACGAGTCGAGGTATCTCAAGCTCAGATCGCTCAGTCTGAGGAGCTGCGCGAACAAGCGCGTCTGCTCGACTTGGCTCAGGACGCGATCTTCGTGCGCGACATCCGCGGCGAGATCAAGTACTGGAACTCTGGAGCAGAACGGTTGTACGGCTATTCCGCCGAGGAGGCCGTGGGCCAGATCAGTACCGAATTATTAGAAACCAAGCTGCCGATCGATTTTGTGGAGCTAATCGCCCAACTCGAGGAGCGGGGCGTGTGGGAAGGCGAGCTGAAGCAAACGACGCGCGATGGCAGGGAAGTAGTCGTCTTCAGTCGCTGGGCAATGCAACACCGGGACGGGGAAGCGGCCGAGATCCTCGAGGTGAACTCGGACATCACGGCAAGGAAACAACAAGAAACCTTCAGGGATCACTTCATCGCGAACGCTGCGCATGAATTGCGCACACCGCTCACGTCAATGCTCGGTTTTGTGGACCTGTTGATGGGCGAGCGGGGTCTTTCCGAAGCGGAGAAGCAGACCGCTCTGGGCGCGCTGTCGCGCTCTGGAGCTCGTCTGTCTGCGCTCATCAAGGACCTATTGGATCTCAGCAGGTTCCAGATGGGGCAGATCCACATCGACCTCAAACCCGTGGAAGTGGGCAAGTTGGCGAGAGAGACGGTCGACAGCACGCCACCCCCACCCGATAAGAACGTCGTAGTCGACATCGACGAGAAGGTGCGCGTGCTCGCGGATCCCGACCGCCTCGATCAGGTGCTGGCCAATCTGCTTGTGAATGCGTACCGGTATGGAGGGTCGGAAATAGCAATCCAAGCAAACACGAATGGGGATGAAGTGGTCATCTCGGTGAGCGACACCGGACCCGGGGTTGAGCCGGAGATCGTGAACGAGCTCTTCGAACCGTTCACACGTGGCAGCAATGTAAGTGCGACCGGTTCGGGATTAGGTCTTGCTATTACGAAGATGTTAGTAGAAGCTTGCGGCGGACGAATTTCATATTCGCCCCGCACTCCCACAGGTGCCAATTTTCAGGTGACCCTGCGAAAGGCTGCATGAGCGCGACCGTTTTAGTGATCGATGACGAAGACGACATTCGCTTACTCACAAAGCTGATCCTCGAGGGGCGGGGCAACCAGGTGGTCGAGGCCGCGACCGCGGAGGAAGGCCTTGCCTCGCTGGACCGAGAGAACGTCGATTGGGTGCTTCTCGATCTCAGGCTTCCAGGGATCGACGGCTGGGAGTTCCTGCGGCGATTGAGAGAGCATCCCGACCACCACTCCACTCCGGTCGTCATCATGTCGGCTCACTCCAGCCCCAAGACCTTGAAGCGAGCGGCCGAGGAAAATACCCAGGGTTACCTGATCAAACCCTTCACGGAGGCCGATCTCCAGCGCATTGCGGACGAGTTCGACGCGGCCTAGAAGCCTCACCTCCACTCGCATCGACGTTTAGCCTCGGCTCCTGGAGCCTCTAGTCCGCCGAGAGAACCTCCGGCACGAGCGGCCGATCCCGGGTCACCGGTCGATCGACGATTGCTACGGACGCGCTTGCAAACGCCACGCGCTTGCCGTCGGCATTCACCAGCTCCGCTGTCGCCAGGGCGATGTTCCTCCCTCTGTGCACGACCGTCGCGACTGCCGTTAGCTCGCGTCCATCGGGAGGCACAGGGCGTGTGAAGTTGACCCGCAGGTCAAGCGCCGCGTAGCCGTTGCCTGCCGGTACCGTCGTCTGCACTGCGCATCCTAGTGCCGTGTCCGCAAGCAACGCGATCGCACCGCCCTCGAGGTATCCCAGCGGCGAACATAGCCACAGCGAAGCCGGCAGTACGAAGACGGCCTTGCCCTCGGAGGCCTCCACCGGCCGCATACCCGTGAGCATCGCGATTGGAGGCGGCGCTAGATCTCCCGCAATCTGCGCTTTCAAGAGCTGAAGACCGTCCATCTCCTCCCATATCTCGGGGGCAAGGACCTCGCCGTCAACGGGCCGCTCGTAGGGGTGTGGAGTGTCGAACTCGGGCTCCGTCCATTCGTCGAGCGGAGCGGCGTTGGGCGCCTCGAACGAAGGAAAGATGTAACAGCGAGAAGTCCCGTGCGCGATCAGCCGCCCGCGATCGTCCTCGACGAACACCTCCGACAGGCCCAACGAGTTGCCCACGTGGATCGTCCTCCCGCGCGCGATGAGCGTTCCGATCGATCGGGCGGGCCGCACCATGCTTAGGGAGAGGTCGGCGGTCGTGTAAGGGGTGGCGGGGGGCAGCGTGGTCTGGATCGCACAACCGAGAGGTCCGTCTGCCAGGATGGCAAGGGGTCCGGCGTAGAGCAGGCCTTGGGGAGGCAGCAGCCAGTCGGTCGCCGGCATCGTAAAGACGCTTGTGCCGAAGCCGGCATCAGTCGGCCGCATTCCGGTGAGATAGCTGATCGGCGGCCGCGGACCGTGGCCGGTCAGAAAACTGCGCATCTGTTCGAGTCCCGACAGCGCCATGAATTTGGCGGGATCGGGGAACTCTCCGCGCGGCGGCTCTTCCCAGATCACGGCACGAAACCTAGCGCCTGTGGTCAGATTCGTGCATGCATCAGCGATTCAACGATTGGGTCGAGCGCTATGTGAAGGCATGGAACTCAAATGCGCGCGAAGACATCGAGTCCCTGTTCGCAGTCACCGCTCTCTACTACACCGAGCCCTACGCGCAGCCGTGGCGCGGCCGTGACCAGATCGTCGCGGGATGGCTGAGGCAAAAGGACGAACCGGGTGACACGGATTTCAGGTACGAGGTGATTGCGGTCGAGGGTGATCTTGGAGTTGTACGCGGGACCACCGATTACAAGACGAGCGGGAAGAGCTACAGCAACCTCTGGCTGATCCGGCTCGATGGCGAGGGCCGAGCCGTCGAGTTCGTCGAGTACTGGATGCTCATCAAAACCTAGGTCAGGGACGTTCTCGAACTACCTCTCGTGGCTTTTTGTCTTTGCGAAGGCCTAAATAGCGGGGGTGTCGCAGGCGCCCATCCGACGTCCACTCGCTGAACCCAATTTGCGCTACGAGCCGGGGACGCACCCAGTGAACTCCTTTGCGCATCGGAGGCTTGCCGGCGAATGGTGATTCCGGCTGTCTCAGAGGTTCCATCTTGGCCAGCAAGTCCCGGAGGGTCGCCGCGTTGTATCCCGTCCCTACCTTTCCGGCGTATCGCAATTCACCGTCTTCGTAGTAGCCCACGAGCAATGCCCCGAACGCCGTGCGCTGTCCCTGGGGATCCGTGTAACCAGCGATTACGAATTCCTGCTCGTTCGAGCACTTGAACTTCAACCAGTCGCGGCTGCGGCCCGGTGTGTACCGGCTGGAGGCGAGCTTCGCGATCACGCCCTCCCAGCCGCGCGCACATGCTGCCTCGTAAAACTCTTTGCCGTCCTCCTCGATGTGGGACACGAAACTCAGTGGCCCGCCCCAGCGCAGGGAGCGCTCGAGCAAATCCTTTCGTTCCTTCAACGCGACCTTCGTGACGTCGTGCCCGTCGATATGAATGACGTCGAAGATGAAATAGACGATCGGCACCTTCTGTCTGCGAGCCTGTTGTAACAACGAAAAGCTGGTTACGTCGCCTTTGACCGCGGCGATCTCACCATCGACGATGAACGATCCTGAGCGTTGCCTTTCGAGTGCTCGCACGACCTCGGGATAGCCGCCCGTGAGATCGAGCTTGTTGCGCGACAGTAATTTGACGTCCGTAGCTTGTTTGAAGGCGAGGCATCTGATGCCGTCGAGCTTGGGTTCGAACAACCATTCCGGATCCGAGAAATAGTTACGAGTCAACGTGGCGAGCATCGGCTGGACCCAGGCGGGTTGCTTTGTCTTGCGAGCATCTGCGAGCGCGGCGGGTTTCTTTGGGGCTGCGGTCACGTGGCCATCATCTCCTCCCTGAGGCGGGTAACCGCCCCAGGCAAGTAGGGCCCTCTCAAGCAGGTAGGAGCGGAGTTCACGGCGAATCGTCTTGTCGTCCGCCCGTCTCGGCTGGGAGGAAGGGCCATGCGAAAGCTCGTTGTCACGGTGTTGGTCGCGACGCTGTGGCTGCTACCACTTCCATTGGCACGTTCGGTTCCCCCTGAGGGCTGCGAGGCCGTGAACCCGGGCATGGAGACATGCACTCTCGAGATCACCCATCCCACCACCGGTCCCGTCAGCGGCGTTGCGGGAGTCGGCAGCTGGATCGTGATCGTCAAACGGGGAAAGACCAAGATCAAGATCAAGAGCCCGAGTTCAGGAGAGCCGACGGCCGTCGGCCAGACGTTCCAAACGGGGGACCTCATCACGGCCAAGGCGCTGACTCCGGGAAGCGGACTGGTAGTCGGGGGCGAATAAGCGTTCTGAAATAGATTCGCCCGATGCCTGTTCTTACCGAGCGGCGCGGGCCGGTATTTGTAGTGACGATCGACCGTCCCGAGGTCAAGAACGCCGTCGATCGCCCGACGGCCGAGGCATTAGCCGATGCGTTCCGAGAGTTCGATGCAGATGACGACATGGCAGTCGGCGTCCTGTACGGAGCGAAAGGAACCTTCTGCGCGGGCGCCGACCTCAAAGCTCTGGCCGCTGATCCCGACCGCGTGAATCGGATCTCGCCGGAGGGTGACGGTCCGATGGGCCCGACACGCATGGTCTTGTCAAAGCCGGTGATCGCCGCGGTCGAGGGGTACGCAGTGGCCGGCGGGCTCGAGCTTGCGCTGTGGTGCGAT
>DATADF010000194.1:0-3277 GCA_036258695.1 Actinomycetota bacterium | reverse complement strand
GGGGGCCTTTTCTCATGGGCTGATCCGCCCGCCTACCACAACCGGCGCGCGTCACCGAGGTTCGAGTTGCCCTCGAGGAAGTCGATGCGAGCAATCTCCCGCTGATAGGGGCCCTTGTACTTGACGATGTAGAGGCCGTTGCGCACGTCGGTGAAGTAGATGAGACCGTCCTGGATGACCGGATAGCTCCACGTGACGACCTTGTCCTGCCCCGCGCTGAGGGCCGGATCCTCCTGCTCGACGTAAAGCAGCGGCTCCGGTACGTACGAAGCTAGCTCCGCCGGCTTCTTGGGCTTCGATATATCGATCGCCTGCAACCCGCCCGCGTGCCACGTCACCAACCCGATGTGTTTGGTCAACGTCGGGTTGTGAGCGGAGTAGCTCGACGACGGGCGCGGGACGTCGGTGGTGCAGTAGTCATCGACGTTCTGGGGGAGCTTGTAGTGCGCCACGACTTTGGGCTTATGCGGCTTGCGGATGTCGAGCATGCGCACCCAGCCCCAGGGACACCCGCCCGAATCGAGCGCGCGCAGGGCCTCGCCGTATACCTCGTCGGTCGCGAGCACGTAGTCCTTGCCGAACAACGGAACCGCGCTGTGCAAGCCGGGACCGATCGCCTCGGGCCAGCTCGGAGCGTTCTTGGGAGGAGTGACGAGCCTGACGCGCGGCTTCTTCTTCCCCCGAGCCAAGTCGGAGGTGTCGGCGACGAAGAACCCGGCCTCGAGATACGACAGGTAGGCGCGCCTGCCGTCGGGACTCACGCTCAACGAGTGCAACCGATTGTCGTTGCCCTGCTCGCCGACGATGTACTTAGCTTTGGCGAGCTCGACGAACTTGTCCTTCCGGGCTTTGGAGATGTCGGTCACCAAGAGCTCGGCGCTGTCTCCGCCGGGCGTCGACAGGTAGAGGAGTGCCCGGCCCTTACGGCGCGGGTCGTCCCACAGGAACATCTCGTGCGGGTTCTCGCTGGGCTTGTACTCGGCAACGAACTTCGGCTTCGCTGCGCGCTTGCCGGAGATGTCGTAGAAGCGGAAGTTGTCGTCGACACTGCGCGGCGAGCACTCGTGGATGAGCTCGCTGCAGTTCGAGCCCAGGTTCATGACGATCAAGAGGTCCTTCTCGGGCCAGATGCGCAGCTCGCGCGAGGTCTCGCCCTCGTTTGCCTCGTGCGGGGGACCGATCGTGTGAACGACCTTCGGCTTCGCCGGCTTCGAGACGTCGACGACCTTGACCCCGTTGCTGAACGGCTTGAACCCGCCGTCGGTGCGGCTTCCGATGTAGACGTAGTCGCCGTGTACCGCCAGGGCCGAGTTCATGCCGCGGTTGCCCAAGGCCTCGTGACCGATGAGCTTGAATTTCCCCTTCCCCTTGCCGTCCGCGACGACCGTGGTGGGCCGTGTAGGCGAGGCTCCGAGGGGGCCGCCGAGGAGCAGCAGGGCCAACAGCGCCAGCGCGCAACGTCTGAGGGAGTTCATCAGGTTCCTCCCGGAGAAAACTTGTCCGCTTTGCTTAGGACTTCGGCCCCCGGGACCGAAGTCCTGCCCGGGGCGCCGTCCGTGAGTAGCCGGGGAAGCTAGATGGGCCCGGGACCCAGCCGCAGTCCTCCGACTTGCCGCACTGCCCGGATTTCTCCGCGAAAACGACCTCTCGGGCACATTTGACAGAGAAATCAGTGTCCGTGCGTAAAGCGCGATCTACGCGGCTGCACGAGCGGTCGGAAGCTCGTGGAGCGGATCGGGATCGAACCGACGACCTCCTGCTTGCAAAGCAGGTGCTCTACCAATTGAGCTACCGCCCCCAGCAGGCACAAGTTTAGCTTCGCTTACGCGCGCGCGGCTTCCCATTCTTTGAGCAGGTGTCCCTCGGACGAAGGCGAAGCGAAGCGAAGCGAGACGACCGAGCCCGGGACCGAACGCCTCGACTGCTAACGCGGTCCGTCAACTCGTTCAATCAGAGCCTTAAGGGCACCCAATTCTTTGGCAAACGCATTCCGCCCCGAGCGGGTTAACGATATCCACGTTCGCGGTCGTCGCCCCTCAAAGGTTTTGTTTACCTGCACGTAGTCAGCGTTTTCCAAGACCTGAAGATGGCGAGACAAGTTCCCCTCGGTAAGGCCAAGTGCGTCGCGCATATATGTGAAATCGGCGCGCCGTACCTCGGAAAGCACGGCGAGGATGCCGAGCCGGACGCGTTGGTGCACCGTGTCGTCGATTGCGTCGGTGGGATACATCACCTTCCGCTTGGCCCCTTCAGCTTTAGGAAGAGCCCGGTTGACAGGAACGCTCCGCCATAAGCCAAGGTCGCAATAGCTGCGGCTGTGTCGTCGTTAAGTGAACTGGTGGCCAGGATCACGACGAGGACGGCGAGCGCCAGTGCGACGGCGCCGAGACCGTGTAGCCGATCGATCCAGGCAAAGACGACGTACCCGCCCGATACGGCTAGAAGCGGACCCATCCATTGGAGTTCACCCCCCGAAGCGCCGCCGATCCATCCCAGCGCAAGGGCGCCAATCACGATAGCCAAGCTCACAAGCAGATAAGGCGCCGGGGGGATCTCGAGCCCAATTACAAGCTCACGCCGCCTGAACCGCCAGGCACATGCCAGGGTTCCGATCGGTCCCGCGACTCCCCAGAAGACGCCGACCGCAAGACCGCCCATAGCGCGTTCGATAAGGGGCGTAATAAGCATCAGCGAGCCAAACAAGACCAGAGGAAACCACAAATCCCAAGGCTTCCCTCGGCTGCGTTGACGGGTTGCCCGCTGCAGTCGCTCGATCCGATCGACCGTTAGAGCGGCCTCCTGTCGGTCCATCTTTCCCTCCCGCCCTCGCTTGCCAGTTGCATGTACTTTGTACTACAAAGTAATTGGCCCGGTCAAGCCATAACGGGGCGATGCGCCCTGCCGACCGCCCCGAAGGTTGGCTAGAAGAGTCGAGGTCAGGAGGAAACCATGGTCTGCACGTGATCCGGCCTCGGGAGGAGGTGCAGCGTTAGCCTACGCAGCCACCTTCGCTCCGACGGCCACGAAGCGGTCGCGCCACATCTGCTTGATGCGGGCGGCTTCCTGCGCGCTCGGCAACCCCGAGTGGACCACCGAGACCGTCGTCTTCGCCGGTCCCTTCCTCGTCAACGTGACCTTGACTCGTGACCCACCATCCCAGTCGAACTGCACGGAGAGAGGCGGGTCCGAGGTCCGCAGCGACGGCTTCGCGTCGGGCAGCCAGCCTTTCCTCTTGCGCCCGTCGACGAAGGCCGCGAACAGATCTTCGATCGGAGCG
>DATADF010000193.1:0-5761 GCA_036258695.1 Actinomycetota bacterium | reverse complement strand
CCAGGAGTTCGCGGATCACACGATTCCGTTCGACGACCGAGTCGTCGCTGCCGAGGAACTCGCCGCTTTGGGGTGGGGGTCCGGTTGACCAACATCATGGTGGCGGGCTTTGTCGGCCTGGTCGTCGCGTTGCTGGGGACTCCGATCGCGATTCGGAGCTTTCGGCGGCGCGGCTGGGGCCAGTTGATCCGCGAGGAAGGACCGCGCGCGCACTTCGAAAAGAGGGGCACCCCGACTATGGGCGGCCTGGTCATCCTCGGGGGCACCGTCGCCGGATACGTCTTCGGCCACGTCGGCCGAGCGGGGTTGGCGCCCTTCCGCGACAGCGGCCTGTTGGCACTCGGCGCCATCGTCGCTTGTGGTTGCCTCGGTTTCCTCGACGACATCATCAAGATCCGCAAGTCGCGGTCGCTAGGCCTTCAGTCCAGAACCAAGATCCTCGGCCAGGTCTTGATCGCAGGTGTGTTCGGGCTCCTTGCCGTGAAGGTCGTCGGAATCGGAACCGACCTTTCCTTCTTCAGGTCGACCGCGCTCGATCTCGGTGTCGTCTTCTATGTGTTGGTCTTCTTGATGATCGCGGCGACGAGCAACGGCGTGAACCTCACCGATGGCCTCGATGGCTTGGCAGTGGGCTCCGCGGCTCAGGTGCTGGCGGCCTTCGTCGTGATCGGGTTCTGGCAATTCCGCCACCCGATCTTCTACGACCTCAAAGCGACCGGATCCGACCCCTTTGACGTCGCCATCGTGGCAGCGGCTCTGTTCGGCGCGTGCGCCGGATTTTTGTGGTGGAACACAGCACCGGCCAAGATCTTCATGGGCGACACCGGATCGCTGATGCTCGGCGGAGCGATGGCCGTGTTCGCCATCTTGCTGAACACGCAACTTCTTCTGGTGATCTTGGGCGGCCTCTACGTGGTCGAGACGTTGTCGGTCATCGCCCAGGTCGCGGTGTTCAAGCGACGAGGCCGGCGCATCTTCCTGATGGCCCCTATCCACCATCACTTCGAGCTCGCGGGGTGGCCCGAGTACACCGTGATCGTGCGCTTCTGGGTTCTGTCCGGCCTCTCGGTGGCGTTCGGGATCGGCTTGTTCTATGCGGATTGGTTCTCGAAGGGCGGCACGTTGTGAGCTACTTCGCAGGCAAGAGAACGCTCGTCGTTGGCCTCGGGGACAGCGGGTATGCCGCGGCATCCGCTCTCGTCGATTTGGAAGCGAAGGTACGTGTAACCGATTCGAGCGACGATGTGGCGCGGCGTTCGAGGGCCGAGCAGTTGCGCGCCCGGGGCGCCGAGGTCGAACTGGGCGGTCACGACCTCGAAGCGGTCGATGCAGACCTTGCGATCCTCAGCCCGGGCGTTCCTCTTCACGCTCCGATCGTGGCGGCCCTCCGCGCCGCCGGCGTGGAAGTCATGGGGGAGCTGGAGCTGGCCTACCGCCTGGCCCGAGCGGAGGTGGTGGCAGTCACCGGCACCAATGGGAAGACCACCACCACGACTTTGCTCACACGCATGCTCGTCGAAGGGGGCCGCAGCGCCGTCGCCGCGGGGAATATCGGGGTGCCCGCCGTCGATGCCGCCGTCACGGCCCCGGCGGACGGAGTCCTCGTCCTGGAGGTCTCCAGCTTTCAGCTGGCCACCATTCAGACGTTCAGAGCGCACGTCGCGGTGCTCTTGAACCTCGCCGAGGACCACACCGATTGGCACGAGACGTTCGACGCCTACCGGGCGGCGAAGGCTCGCATCGTCGAGAACCAGGGGAGCTCTGACGTCTTCGTTTTCAACGCGGAGGATGACGCGGCGGGCGCGATCGCCGACCACGCGCCCGGCCGCCTGGTTCCGTTCTCGATTCGCAGTACTCCCGATACGGGCATCGGTCTGAGCGATGACTCGGTCTTGTGGCGGGGACGCGTGGTCGCACGCAGACAGGACATTGCACTACCCGGGACCGCCGGTTTGGAGGACAGCCTCGCGGCGGCCGCCGCAGCCCTCGAATACGGAATCGAGCCGGACGCCGTAGTGCGCGCACTGCGCGACTTCCGCCCGCTTCCTCATCGATTGGAGACCGTTGCCGAGATCGACGGCGTCGCTTACATCGACGACTCGAAGGCCACCAATCCGCACGCGACGCTGACGGCGGTCGCCGGCTTCGAGGACGTTGTGCTGATCGCCGGAGGCCGAGCCAAGGGAATGGACCTATCGGTGTTGTCGGCCGCAGTCCCGCCCGTTCGTGCGGTAGTCGCAATCGGCGAGGCAAAGAGCGCCGTCGAAGAGGTCTTTTCGGATCTGGTTCCGGTCGAGATCGCCACGACTATGGACGACGCGGTCACGCGCGCGCATCGACTCGCGGGAGGCCGAGGATCCGTCTTGTTGTCTCCTGGATGTGCGAGCCTGGACATGTACGACAACTACGCCCAGCGAGGCGAGGAGTTCGCGCGCGCAGTGAAAAGGCTGACTGGTTCCACCACCCGGCGTTCGGGGGAGACGGAGTGACGACGCGGGCGATGAGCCTGGCGGCGGCGTCGCGCGCCGCCCGGGCATCGGCGGCGCGCAACAGCAATGTGTTTCTGCTGACGCTATGTACCAGTGCGCTGCTCTTGCTCGGACTCATCATGATTCTCTCCGCGAGCAGCGTCTCGTCCTTCGCTACGTATGGCTCGTCCTTCTTGTTCTTCAAGAAGCAGCTGGCGTGGGCCGCACTTGGATTGATCGGGTTCATTGGTTTCTCCCGCATGGATTACCGCCGCTTGCGAGGCTGGGGCTACCCCGCGATCCTCATCGCGCTTGGGCTGTTGGTCGCCGTTCTGATTCCCGGCTTCGGGGTCATGGTCGGCGGAAGCTCACGATGGATCTCGCTCGGGCCCATCTCGTTCCAGCCCTCCGAGCTCGCGAAGCTGGCTCTGATCTTGTTCGCGGCGGAGGTCTTTGCTCGCAAGAAAGAAAAGACTTTGAAGATCCGGGCGCATGCCTTTCTTCCACTGGTTCCGGCACTCGCCGCGTTGGCCTTGCTCGTGATGCTGCAACCCGACCTCGGCACGACCGTCCTGCTCGGAGCCATTGGGTTGGGCATGTTGTTCGTTGCGGGGGCGCCCTTCCGACACGTGGGCTTGATCGGCGTGAGCGGTGTGGTGCTGGCGGCCGTGGCGGCTCTGAGCGAGCCCTATCGTCGGGCCCGGATCCTCGCGTTCCGAGATCCCTGGGCCGATCCACTGAACACCGGCTACCAAACCATCCAGTCGCTGATCGCCTTGGGATCGGGGGGCTGGTGGGGGGTGGGGCTCGGCGGCAGCCGGCAGAAATGGCTCTACGTCCCCAACGCGCACACGGACTTCATCTTCGCCATCCTCGGCGAGGAGATGGGTCTGATCGGCACGCTGGTCGTGCTGGGGCTCTTCGCCTTCATCACCTATCTCGGATTCGGCATTGCGCGCGACGCTCCGGACCGGTTCGGGCTGCTGGTCGCATCCGGGATCACGATCGCCATCGCATGTCAGACGCTGGTGAACATCGGCGCCGTCACGGGCGCGCTGCCGATTACGGGAGTGCCGCTCCCTCTGGTGTCTTTTGGAGGGACATCTTTGGTCGTAACGCTGTGCGCAATTGGAATCCTGACGAGCATCGGCCGCGCCGGTCGCTCGGGCCGGGCACCCGCCCACCGTGATGCCGCCACGAAATGAAGGCGGTGATCGCGGCCGGCGGCACCGCCGGCCATGTGAATCCCGCGCTGGCGCTGGCGCGGGAGCTCGATGAGGTCGAAATTGTCTTCGTCGGCAATCGGCTGGGACCGGAGAAGGATCTCAGTGCGCGCGCGGGCTATGGCTTCGAGCCCATCACTGTGCGTGGGTTCGACCGGGCGCGCCCGCTAAGCCTTCTTCCGACGGGGTTCATCGCAGTCCGTGCGGTGGCCCAAGCGCGCAGCGTCTTACGGAGACTCGGCCCCAGGGTCGTGGTGGGCATGGGAGGGTACGTGAGCCTGCCCGTGTGCCTGGCCGCGCGGTCGCTGCGAATCCCAGTCGTCGTGCACGAGCAAAACATTGTGCTGGGCTTGGCGAATCGCGCATGCCGTTCGTTTGCGCGCCGGGTTGCAGTCAGCTTCGAGGACACGCTTTCGGTTGCCGGGCCCCGTGGGGTCTATGTCGGGAACCCCGTGCTGCCGGATCTCGCGAACGCGAATCTCGACGCCGCCCGACGAGCGGGCCTCAAGAGGTGGGATCTCGTGACGGCGCGCCACACCGTTCTGATCTTCGGAGGTTCCCAAGGGGCGCGGCGAATCAACGACGCCGGGCTCGAGATGGCCACGCTGTGGGTGCAGCGCGACGACTTACAGGTATTGCACATCTGCGGCCGGCGTGACTTCGAGGAGTACCGCGATCGCTTGCCGAACTCCGGCCGCCTCATCTACAGGTTGGTGGACTTCGTCGACGAGATGCCCGAGGCATACGCGGTCGCCGACATAGCCGTGGCCCGTGGTGGCGCATCCTCCATCGCGGAGTTGACGGTCGCGCGCCTTCCGGCAATCGTCGTTCCCTATCCGCACCATCGCGATCGGCAACAAGAGCGGCACGGCCGTGTGCTCGAAAGAGCCGGGGCCGGCCGGGTGGTTCCGGATGTGGACGCGACCGGGACGCGGCTGGCGCGCGAGATCGAGGGGATTCTCGGCGACCCGGAAACTTTGAAGTCGATGGCAGCCGCAGCCGGCGCGCTCGGCCGGCCGGACGCCGCACGGAGGCTTGCCGACGTCGTCCTGGAGGTCGCCGCATGACGATTGCGGAGGCCGCGCACATTCACTTCGTCGGTATCGGTGGAGCGGGGATGTCGGCGATCGCGCTGGTCCTCCTCGAGCGGGGTCGACCTGTCTCGGGATCCGATGCGAAGGAAGGCCCGGCGCTCGATCTTCTGCGGGCACGTGGAGCCGAGGTAGTCGTCGGCCACGACGCAGACAACGTGAGCGGTGCCGACCAAGTTGTCGTTTCCAATGCCGTGCCGGCCGAAAATGTGGAGGTTCAGAGAGCGCACTCGACAGGCGCACGCGTGATCACGAGGGGCGAAGCCCTGGCCGAGCTGTTGGCGCCCACATCAGCAGTCATCGTCGCGGGCACGCACGGGAAGACCACGACCGCGGCAATGATCGTTGCGATCGCCAAGGCGGCCGGCCTCGATCCGACGTACCTGATCGGCGCTGGGTTCGGCGAGGACCACACGAACGCCCATTCGGGACGGGACGACCTCGCCGTAGCCGAGTCCGATGAAAGCGACGGGTCTTTCCTGCTCCTTGCTCCGAAGATCGGCGTGGTCACGAATGTTGATGCCGACCATCTCGATCATTGGGCAAGCGAGGCGGAGTATCGCCGCGCGTTCGTCGACTTCGTGGACCGCATTCGTGAGGACGGCAGCCTCGTCGCACCCTCGGCGGAGGGCGATTTGCTCGCTCGCGGGACGGAGTCGGGGCTGAACCTCGTGTCGTTCGGCCCGGACGGCGACATTCGCGCTGGGGGTGTCACTTACGAGGCAACCGGCTCGAGGTTCACAGTTCGCTTGCCCTCGGAGGAGCTGGAGGTGAACCTTCGGGTCCCGGGCGCACACAACATCGAAAACGCACTCGCGGCCACCGGCGCGGCAGTAGTCCTCGGCATCGAGTCCGAAGCCATAAAGAGAGGCTTGGAGACATACCGCGGGGTGGACCGCCGGTTCCAGCTGCGCGGATCCCCCGGCGGGCGAATGGTCGTCGACGACTACGCCCACCATCCCGTCGAGGTCCGTGCCGT
>DATADF010000192.1:0-1586 GCA_036258695.1 Actinomycetota bacterium | reverse complement strand
AGGCCACTGGGCGAGGGAGCTGGAGCGCGGCCGATGGCCTGGCTGGCTTCTCGACGAGAACTCTGTCCTTAGGTACGTATCGACCGAACTCAGGACCTTCATGGCCCGGAACCTTGGCCACGAGGTCGACGATGAGGCGATCGGGATCGGAAGTCCGATGATGCACGCGTTGTTCCACGAGGTTTGGTCGCCGGAGACCCTGATCAAGCTCATGCCGCGCGCGATGGAGTATGTGAAGAGTGAGTTCAAGTTCACCGACGCACGGGCGCGTGAAGCTATTCCCGACACCCTGTGGGCTTTCTACGAGGAGGCACAAGGGCTTCCCACTCACGGCGTCCTAAGCGAAGGGTTCATGTACACCGTTCGGGGGCGTCCCGAACTCCCAGTCGAATTCCTCGCCTGCACGATAAGAGGCGACGACGGCCGGCACGTTGGCCTTGCGTGCGTGTACCAGATGGGGCTCAGACCAACCCTCGTAAGCCTCCTATCGCGTGGAGATGAGGGGATGTACGAGCGGATGGCTGACCTCGAGGAGCCGCGCCGCTGTCAGGGCGCGATTCTGTTCGCCGATCTCGAAGGCTCCGCAACGTTGGCGCGCTCGTTGTCGACCAGCACCTACTTCCACCTGATCCGCTCGCTGGCGACTGCCATGGACGGGGCGATCGCATCCAACGGGGGTGTGGTCGGCAAGCATGCGGGCGATGGAGTTTCAGGTTTCTTTCTCACCGCCAAAGGTGAGGACCCGTCCCCGATGGCCGACGGCGCATTGGCCGCGGCCCGTGAGATTCGCATGGCGGCGCGAGACGCGATCGCGTCGCTCTCGCACGACACCCACCTCGATGCAAGCGGCTTCGGGATGAATATCGGCCTGCACTGGGGCGCATCTCTGTTCGTGGGTCAGCTGATTCCGCGGGGTCGGCTCGATATCACCGCACTCGGCGACTCCGTCAACGAATGCGCGCGGATTCAGGAGGCCGCCACCGGTGGCGTGATCCTCGCTTCTAAGTCCTTCCTCGAGCACCTCTCTGAGGGCGCCGCAAGCCACGCTGGCCTCGACCTGGCCCGCGTGATCTACCAAAACACTGGCCAGCTGCAGGGTGTCTCGGCGAAAGTGGTACGAGATGCCGGTTCGATACCGGTGACGCGCATCGGCTGACATCCGCAGGTGAGTACCGGCGAGAACGAGTGGTCCTCCGAACAAATTGAATGGTGGGCGGTGACGGGTTCGAACCGCCGACCCCTGCGTTGTAATCGAGAAACGACGCAAGCGCTCTACCAGGGCGGATTCCTGTTCGCGCAGCTCAGCAGCTCGATTTCTCGTCTCCTGAGATTGCCGATGATTGCCGCAACTTGCCGTCGTCCGCGGACCTCTCGCGGACCACTCGGGCGCCAGGCACTCGCGAAGGGCAGCCGTCCACACCATGCAGGTGCGGGTCTAGTATGGGCACGTACCGTTGGTCACAAGGGTTTCGCCCGGATCAATCTGGCCGGTAGTGCCGTCGGCTCCGCCGTAAACCCCGTCCTGGGTATCGTCGTCGTCGACGTTGTGCGAGTCCGACCCGTCGTACCCGCAAACGACGTCTGTG
>DATADF010000191.1:0-3966 GCA_036258695.1 Actinomycetota bacterium | reverse complement strand
GGTTCTTGGCCGGCCTACCCCGATCGAAATACAAGACGCTGACCAGACTGCTCCGCCAACTTACGCCATGAGCAGATTGCGAGCTCGGGGACTCCTTTCGTGCCTTAGGGCTTTCTCGGCTGTTGGGCGATCGGAAAGTGCAGAACCGACTATTTACCCTGGTAGATGGTCCTAAGCGCCTGTCTAAAGCGCGGGTTCCATAGGCGTCCAGTTGGGGCCACTTTTTGTTGCGGCGTCCTGACCACAACGACGCGCTTTCAGACGGGAGGCCAAAACGGTTCAATCCCATTGGACTATGAAGGTGGTAACCAACAGCCCCACAACTCTGAAAGGTGGCTTGGATGATCGAAGAAACGATCAAGACCTTCGCCCAGCAAGACAATTTCGGCACCATCACAACTCTGATGCGTGACGGGATGCCCAGTACGCATGTGATGTGGGTGGATGCCGACAACGAGCACGTGCTCATCAATACTGAGATCCATCGCGCGAAATATCGCAATCTCAAGCGGGACCCACGCGCCACGGTCACAATCTGGGACAAGAACAACCCCTACCGCTACGTGGAGGTCAGAGGTCGCGTCGTCGATACCGTCCACGGCGAGGTGGCCCGCCGTCACATCGACGAGCTGAGCGTCAAATACAAGGGGCGCCCCTACGACGAGAGCGCGATCAAGACCGAGCGGGTGATCCTGAAGATCGCGCCAGATCGCCAGCGGACCTATCTCTGAGGCGCCAGACGCCCTGCATCTTAGTGAGCGACGGAAACCGTAAGAGAGGCTATTTCCCTCGCAAATGGCCCGAAGCTGCGCTCTAAAGCGCGGGGTTCCATAGGCGTCCAGTAGGGCCAGCTAGATCTCGGTCGGTAGCGGAGCCTCGTCGGGAATCCTGGACAGGTCGGGCACCAGTAGATAGGTCGCCGTTACACCTTTGCCTCTGACGTCGATCGTGCGCTCGGTGAAGCTGTACCGATCGCGGACGCGATCGTAGGTCGCTTGCGTCATCTGGATCGCACCCGAGATGCCGTGCGACTCCATGCGCTTGGCGACGTTCGCCGTGTCCCCGTAGAGGTCGTAGATGAATCGGCGCGTGCCGATGACGCCCGCGACCACTGGTCCGGTATTGATCCCCACGCGCAGTGACATGGGCTTCCCGGTGGGCCATCTGAACCGGGCGATCTCGGTCTGCATGTCCAGGGCCATAGCCACCATGGCCTCGGCGTGGTCCGGTCGAGGCTCAGGGAGGCCCCCAGCAACCATGTAGCCGTCCCCGATCGTCTTGATCTTCTCCAATCCGTGCCGGTCGGCGAGCCGGTCGAAGGCGGAGAAGATGTCGTTGAGGAGCTGCACGGCCACCTCGGCAGACATGCGGGCGATGTTCGGAGTCGAATCGGTGATGTCGGCGAACAGGATGGTCGCCTCCGAGAAGCTGTCGGCGATGGTCCCCGACGATTCCTTGAGACGCTGGGCGATCGGCGCGGGCAGGACGTTGAGCAACAGCCGCTCCGATCGCTCGCGCTCCCTGCCGAGAAGCCGCAATAGGAGGAAGTCGCGGCGCGCGGAGTGCTCGATCAGGTACCCGGCAACAAGGATGAAGAGGGCAAGGGTCCCCAGGCTGAACAACCCTGCGTCGAGACTTGCGAGGGGCTTGTCGAGAACGACGAGGGAGAGGAAGGCGAACCAGCCGATCAGCACGATCTCGACCAGCGCTACTTCGCGCGCCCTGAGGCGCGACATGACGCAGGCGGCGATGAGGTAGGTAGTGAGGCTCGTCCAGCCGATCGGACTGGTGGCGAAGATCGAGACCAAAACGAATCCGATGAGCAGCACGTAAAAGACGATGTAGACGGGCAGCCATCTCACGGCCCGCGTGGAGCGGGCGAGGAGAAGGCCGGCGACGGCCGGGATCACGCCCACGGCGAGGCGCAACCAGAAGCGAGGATCGTCCGGCCCGATCTCCTCGATGAAAGCGAAGCGGAACGAGAGAGGAATCTGGATGCCCAGACCGACCCAGAAGATCACCCGGAACTGGGGGATCCGGCGCCTGGAGTAGTCGTCCTGGAATGCTCGCTCGACCACAGGATCCTCGAACCGAAGCCGGCGGACCTCGCGCTCGAAGTCTTCCGGCAACAGATCCTCAGCCGGCCGGACTTTCGCTCCCCCTTCGTCCATCGTCTATCCGATGCTGCCAGAGCCTGAGAGCAACCGCAAGCGTCGTCGGGCGTCGTCGGCAACCGGATCGAGGAACCTCGTAGCGGCCTTGCCTCACAACATGTCCTGAACTCTGCTACTTGAGCTTCAGGATCTCCAACCCGCGTGCCAGATCGTTCGCGTAGATCTTGCCGCGATAGAAGTAGGAGGACCACGTGTCGGCGTCGTCGGGTTGGAAGTGCGCGATCTCCGTAGGCGACGAGGGATCGTCGAAGTCGAGGACGCTGGTGCCGCCCGTGTACCAACTCGATACGACCTTTCTCGTTCCGGGAATGAAGTTGAAGTTGTGCGCTGTGCACCACGGTGTTTGGGCCGTGCCGATGGGGCTGGCGCCGCGCGGTGACGAGTGATGACCGACGAAGATCGGGCGGGCCGGATCGCTGATGTCGTACGCGTATAAGGCGCCGAGGGGAGACTTGCCCGTCGTGCAGTCGTGCGCTGTGAAGAGGCTCTCATCGCCGATCACGAGGAGGTCTCCGTCAGGACTCGCGACCGCCGAGTGGGGAAACTCCATATTCAGCGGGATCTCGGCTACGAGCTCCGGCCTGGTCGGCTTCGACACATCGAGGATCTCGGTCTCTTGCTGCCCTGGACAGAAAGCAAGCTTGCGCTTCTTGCCGACGTCGAAGGAAATGTCGTGGCAGCCGAAGATGTTCGGCGTGTACTCGCCCACGACCTTGATGTTGTGGGGGTTCGAGACGTCGACGACGTGCTCGGTGCCGCCGTTTTCCCCCAGGACGCCGGGTGACGAGTAGAGCAAGGGCTTGCCGGGATATGTGGTCAGGGTGTGCGTCCCATCGGGGAAGCGGTTCGCGTCGAGGAAGCGAGGCTTTTCGGGTTGTCCACGACGATCAGGCGAATACCGGACTCTCCACCCCCGCAGGGGCCGGATCATTGCACCTTCCACATCCATCACAACGTGTGGCACCGACTGCGGCAGGACGGGATACCGATAACAAAGAGGGATGCGATCATCGAACGCCTCCTGGGGCCCGTTTTGAACGCGAGGAGCAGACGAGCAAGCCCTCGAGGCGGCGGAGGATTCGGTCCGCCTCGCCGAGGACAATGGCTGGGATCACACCGCGGTCCACCTCCGACGGACAGCCCTTCACCTTGCAACGTGGCATGCGGTGCAACGGAGCCAGAGACCATGGCGCATGCCGGGAAGGTCGCGACCGGAACACACGACCAGCGTGCTCGAACGCATCATGAGAGAGGTCAATCGACGCGTCGATCCGCCTGGCAACCGCTGGGTGATCGACGGAGTCCGGGCCATGACTAATCTTCTTTTGGGTCGACGCTTCAATCACCCCGCCTGGCGCGATCTCTGGCAGGATGGAGGCAATGTCAAGACGTGGGTGGGACTCCGTTAGTCAACGGAATGTCCCGCTATCAGGGCGCTAGAGGCCGGCCACTTCTGCCAGTGACCCGTCTCGCACGAGCTCGGTAACCGCCTCGATATCGGGCGACAGGGGTCGGTCGTCGTCGAGGCGGGGTGAGAACTTGCGAACCAGATCCCGGGCGGCGGCGGTCATCTGCGCGGGTTCCAGCGGTGCCCGGAGGTCCAGGCCCTGCGCCGCCGCGAGCGCCTCGATTGCGATTACGCCCTCGGTGTTTTGGAGAATCTGTGCCGCCCGGCGCCCGGAGTTGGCACCCATGCTCACGTGATCCTCCTGTCCCGCGGACGTAGGTATGGAGTCCGACGAGGCCGGCCAGCACAACCCGCGATTTTCGGAGACCAGACTGGCCGCGGTGT
>DATADF010000190.1:0-16265 GCA_036258695.1 Actinomycetota bacterium | reverse complement strand
GTCAACCTCCAGGGACGCTTCATAGACGAGGGGAACACAACCCCGCTGTTCGGGATATTCCTCGACTTCCCGATAAACCAGCCCGTCAGCGTGCAGTTCTCCACGAGCGATGAGACCCCTACCGCGGGAAGCGACTACACGCCGGCGTCCAATATCACAGTGACCATTCCGGCCGGAGAGACCAGCGCGGAGATCCCGGTGACGGTCATCGACGACACGATTGCCGAGGATTTCGAGACCCTTCTAGGAACGATCTCCTCGCCCGTGAACGCCACGCTGGGAGGCTCGCCGACGAGCACGGCCTTTATCGGCGACAACGATCAGCCGCCGCCGCCCCCCTGCGGGCCGGGAAGTTTCGGCGGCGGTGAAGAGACCCCACCCTCGCCCTCGCCCTCCCCCTCACAACCTCCTCCACCTCCACCCCCACCTCCGCCTCCCGCCTCTCCTGAGCCGCAGCCATCGCCGACCCCCACTCCGGTGGAGGGGTGCGACCCCGCGACCCAGCAATGTGGGACTTCCGAGGACGACACGGTGTCGACCTCCGACGGCACGGTGATCACGGGCCCAGGACAGGACTTCGTCGAGATCATCACGGACCCGGGCACAAGCAATGTCTTTGTCGACGCGGGGCCCGGTAAGGATGAGGTGACGCTCGACATCAATGCCGGTAGCGGGGACACCCAAACCATCGAGGTGCAGGGCGGCTGTGGGCAGGACACGATCAGCCTCGACACATCGGGGATTCAGCCCGGTGCCGATGTCGACTTGATGCTGCTGGGGCAATGCGACGGCGACAACATCGAGCTGCCCGCGGCGCTTCCCGTCGGCGTCAATGCGCAAATCGGTGGAGGCGAGGGACCGGACGAGATCACCTCGGCCCCCTTGATCGGTCTCACGGGAAACAGCATCGTCTCGCGTCGAGCGGCGCGCGGCGGAATACCCGCGCCCGGCGGGTTCGATATCGATGCCGGAAACGGCGACGACTTGATCATGGCGGGTGCCTCCGGAGATGTCGTGCTGGGCGGAGGCGGCTCCGACTCGGTCGAGGGTGCTGCGGGCGACGACGAACTCTCATCCGGTGAGGGCCTCGACAACCAGCTCAGTGGGGGCGCGGGCAACGACGCGATTCGCTCCAAGGGCATCAACGACCGCCTGATCGGAGGCGAGGGCGAGGACACGATTCGGTCCAAAGGGGTCGAGTCACGTTCGGTCGGCGGCGACGGCGACGACACGATCCGCTCCAAGGGCATCAACGACCACCTCATCGGCGGAGACGGCAACGACACCATTCGATCGAAGGGGATCTCGGGACGAGTCGAAGCCGGACGCGGCGACGACTTTGTCGAGGCGTCCACAGGGGACGACATTGTCTTTGGTGGAGCGGGGCGCGACACGATCGCATTGCTTGCCGGAAACGATCAGGGCTTCGCGGGCGCGGGGAACGACATTGTGGATGGCGGTCCCGGAGACGACATCGTGGACGGCGGCCAGGGCAACGACACATGTTTTGCCGGCACGGGCCGAGACGAGCTACGAGCGTGCGAGGAGTGACGACGCGGACCTGATCGCGTAGCAGTCTCTGTAGGCTCGATCCGATGCCGGTCAGGATCGCGATCTCGCCCGCCTCCTACGACGCCCTCGATGCGGCCGTAGTCGACGCGGGGGGAGTGTTGGCGGACCCGGAAAGCGCCGACGGCATCGTATGGACCAATCCGCGCGACCCCGAAGCGCTCCGTTCCCTGCTCGAGCTTTCTCGGGCTCGTTGGGTCCAGTTGCCCTTTGCCGGCATAGAGGATTTCGTCGCCGCCGGGGTGATCGATCCGCAGCGCACGTGGACCTGCACCAAGGGTGTCTACGGGCCCGCGTGTGCGGAGCACGCCCTTTGTTTGATGCTCGCTGCAGCCCGGCGGTTGCACGAGCATCTTCGTGCGGGCGAGTGGCGGACCCCTGGGTTGGGTTCGCCGGAACGTCTCCTGCGCGGGTCGACGGTCGTTGTCGTGGGGACGGGTGGCATAGGTGCCTCTCTGATCGAGCTGCTCGAGCCTTTCGGCGTTCGCGTCATCGCGGTCAATCGGTCGGGGAGTGCCGTGCAGGGCGCGGAGCGAACCGTGCCGGCCGTACAGATCGAAGAGGTGTTGGGGGAGGGCGATTTCGTTGTTCTCGCCCTCGCTTTGACCTCCGAGACCGAGCGGATGTTCGACGAAGCCCGGTTAGCGCGGCTGCGGCCGGACGCGTGGTTGGTGAACGTTGCGCGCGGCGGGCTCATCGACACGGATGCTCTCGTCGGGGCGTTGCGCGCACGAACGATCGGAGGGGCCGCGCTGGACGTGACCGATCCGGAGCCTCTGCCGAGCGATCATCCCTTGTGGGGGCTCGACAACGTCATCATCACTCCGCACATCGCCAACACCTGGGACATGGCGCTACCCGAGCTGACCGCGATGGTGCAACGCAATGTGGGTCACTTCATCCGGGACGAGCCTCTTGAGGGCCTCGTCGAGCCCGCTCTCGGGTACTAAGGCGCGTCTTAGCCGTGAAAAAAGTTGCACTAGGGCTTCTGGTAGCGGCGGTGCTGGTATTGGCCGGGGGCCAACTGTGGCTCGCGACCCGCTCCGACGAGTCCGGCTTCCCCCGCCCGCGCCGTACCCGAGCCCCCGTGCTCGAACGGCGCGCGCCTGCCCTTCGACCGGCGACCCTAAGGGTGGAAAACGTGGCACTCGGCAAGAGCCGGGTGCGCGTCGCGCAGGCGATAACGGCGCTGAAGGAGATCGGACTGTGGCGACGGCTGACGCGCCACCTCTACATCGTCCGGGTGGGTTCTCGCCCCGGGGTGACCGACGTACCCGACGACCGGCATCTTGCCGATGCATATCTGTGGGGACAGATCGATGAGAAAGGCGCCGGGGGGGTCTGCGACATCATGCTGTACCCCCGGGCGATCAAGGACGACCTCGAGCGCGCCGCGCTCTTCCACGCTCAGGGTCTCGCCGACGTGCCCCCAAGCCTCGAGCACTTCTGGGCTGCAGTCGTGGCGCACGAGCTGGCCCACTGCCTGCCCCACCGCAACGAGAGTGGCTTTCCACGCCTCGCTCCGGAACCGACCGCCGAGAAATGGGAGCAACGGGCGCTGGCCCGATTGCAGGTGTAAATCTATATACATGGCGCTTAGGTTTTCTGTTGACAATCTAGGCAAGTGGTGGTATACATAGGGGCGTCAGAATTGGGCTTAGCAGAGCAGAAGGAGGTGCCCATGCGACTCTCGACGCTGACCCCTCGCAACGACCTCGACGAGCTGTTCGGTCGGGTCTTTGGAGCGGGCGACCACCTGTGGCCGACAGGCGGGTACAACGTGCCGACGGACGTCTTCCACACTGACGGCCGCCTCGTCATCCGAATGGATCTGCCCGATGTGAACCCGGATGACGTCGAGGTGACGATGCAGGAGAACACCCTGCTCATCAACGGCAGTCGGCGGTTCCCCTACGACGCCGAGTCGGTACGGTGGATCCGACGCGGGACTTTCTATGGCGACTTCACGCAACGCGTGATGCTCGGCAAGGGTCTCGACACGGACAAGATCAGCGCTCGATACCAGAACGGCGTCCTCGAGCTTTCGATCCCGTACTCGGAAGAGGTTCAGCCGCGCAAGATCTCGATCGACACCGGGACTGCCGACAAGGCGCTCTCGCAGTAAGCGACTCGAAGGCGAATTTGAGAGGACGGGCATAGCGCCCGTCCTCTTTCTTTTCTGCTACTCCCCGGCTAGGAAGGGCGGGACCGCGACGCCTTTGAAGGCGGCGAAGACATCCAACCGGCCAAGGCCGCCGGGGTCCGCAAGCGCCGTGAGCGCTTGATGCCGCGATAAGGCGCGCACCGCGCTCAGTCCCTCGCCCGCCGCGACTGCCGTTTCCCTGGAGGCCCGCGCGGCCATGAGCAAGGTGTCCAGCCCCAGAGCGGTTAGAACACGCTGCTGCTCTAGGGGCCCCTCCACGTGCAGTCCCTGGCGCTTGCATGCACGGCGAAGCGCGGTCCAGTTGACGTGCGCGGTGATGTCTTTCGTGCCGGGACGTTCGAGTGGCCGATCGTCCACGCCGGCCTCGGAGTAGCACATGAGGGTTCCGTTCGGCAGCGAGAGCAAGTCTCTCTCTTCGTGTCCGTAGTCAACGAAGATCAGGGCGCCAGCTTGAAGAGCGGCCACCGCGTCTTTGATCAGTTGCGCATCCCTGCTTCGTGCCTCGGTTGTGTGCCCAGGCGGAAGAGAGCGTTGGAGACGCGCGTAGGACTTTCTCAGCGCGCCGGACAGGGGCACCTCCGTAAAGGTGAGCCCGGTGTGATCCGCCTCGACGCGCACCTCCACTAAGTCGGATCGTGTTCGACGCACGAGATCGACGGGCACGTTGTCGAGAACCTCGTTGGCAAACAGGCAACCGATCTCGATCGGAGATAGGTCGCCAAGGTTTTCGACCCATTCGATGGGGGCGCCCTCCAGATGCTGGCGTTGGCGCGTCCGGAGGGCGGCGATGGGCTCGACGATCACGTAGCGCAGAGCCGCGGCGAACTCTTCAGGGGTGGCTCGTAGGACGGCAGCTGCAAAACCACCCTCACCGGCACCGATCTCGATGACCTCGAAGCGTCGGGGACGGTCCCACAACTCCCACATGAGACGAAATCCCCGTGCCCACAACTCACCGAAAGCCGGGTCGAGTTGGGGCGACGTCACATAGTGCCCCTCCCATCCCGACCGAGGCGCCCGGGTGTAGTAGCCGAGATCGGGGTGGTAGAGAGCAAGCTCCATGTAATCCGAAAAAGAGATGGGGCCCCGGGCCGCACGCTCGCGTACGAGTTCCCCCAACCCGTCGTGGCCCGGTTTCATGGTTGAGGTTCCGGTGGATCCTTGGGCGCCGCAGCCGGGATCCGGCGGCCGGCCGACTCTGCTCGTTCGCGCATGGTCTCGTACCAAGTCCGTTTGTCTTCGTAGGTGTGAACGGACGCGAGCGCTGCGCTCGCTACTCGCACGACGTCCGCATGAAGCGATCTATGCGCATAGATGTGAATCAGTCGGTCGTAGGGCCCGCTCGCGTCGAACCCGGCGTCCAGGATGGCCTCGTACAAGCCGATGGCAGCTTCGACATCGCCAACTTGTTCCAGGTTCTGTGCTCTTAGAAAGTCTTTGACAAGCTCCGCGTTGCTCATGCTCGATCTCGGACTAGGGGCTAACCTTGCTCGGTCGGCAGTATGAAAACACGAAGAGAGAAGGAGAGATCCATGGCGGGTGGTTACACCGGCAAGCTCTACATCCTTGCTTTCGACCATCGCGGCTCCTTCCAGAAGAAGATGCTTGGGATTGCGGGGACGCCTACGGCGGAAGAAACGGAAACGATCTCCGATGCCAAGCGGGTGATCTTCGAGGGCTTTCTTCAGGCGATCGACGCCGGAGCTCCACGGGACTCGGTCGGCCTTCTTGTCGATGAGCAGTTCGGAGGCGACATCGCTCGCCATGCCAAGAAGGAAGAGTTGCTGTTTGCGATGCCCGTGGAGAAGAGTGGCCAGGACGAGTTCGACTTCGAATACGGCGAGCAGTTCGGCTCGCACATCGAGGAGTTCGACCCGAGTTTCGTCAAGGTGCTGGTCCGCTACAACCCGGATGGCGATACAGGCATGAACGAGCGCCAGACCGAGAGGCTGAAGAGACTTTCGGACTGGCTGCAGTCGAATGGACGCAAGTTTCTCTTCGAGCTCTTGGTACCGGCTGAGCCGGCCCAACTCGAGTCGGCCGGCGGCGACGCGGACCGGTATGACAAGGAGATCCGGCCCGGGCTGATGGTGCGTGTGATCGACGAGCTTCAGAGAGCCGGAGTGGAACCCGACATCTGGAAGATCGAAGGAATCGACCGCCGGCAGGACTGCGAACGTATCTCGGAACAGGTCCGCAGCGGCGGGCGCTCGGATGTTGCTTGCGTGGTTCTCGGCCGGGGAGCCAACGATGAAGCTGTGGCGCACTGGCTTCGGGAGGGGGCGGGCGTGCCCGGCTATGTGGGATTCGCGATCGGCCGAACGATCTGGTGGGACCCGCTAAAAGCGCATCTGGCCGGGGACTTGCAACGCGAGGAAGCGGCGCGTCAGATCGCGGACAACTACCGTCGATTCATAGAGGTGTACGAGTCCGCATCCGCCGGCTAGTCCGGGCGGCTCTTGCCGCTGCCGTTGTCCTGTCTGCTGTCGGCGCGCGCTCGGCCGCCCAAGAGGCCTCGCGCTCTCCATCTACGAGCGATCGGGCCGCCATTCAGGAGCTGCTCGACCAGCGCGCCTCCGCCGTCCTGGATGGGTCGCGGCGCGTATTCATGTCGGGAGTCGCGCGCCAGGTTGCTCCGTTCGTGCGCCGGCAGCGCAGGACATTTGACTCTCTCGCGTCCGTACCACTGGCTTCCTACCGACTGGTTGCCGCGTGGGATCGATATGGCGACCTGTCTCGACGTTCGGACCGCAAGCGCTACCCAGACGCGGACGACGTAGCGATCGTTACGGTCGAGGAACGCTTCCGCATACGGGGCGTCGACCGAGACCAGAGCCTGGAGGATCTGTTCCTGACCTTCATCAAGGTAGGCGGCCGCTGGCTGGTCGCGAACGATTCGGACGTTGCGGGGATCGGGTTCCGCTCAGCGCGGCACCTGTGGGATTTCGGATCGCTGCATCTGGAGAGAGGCAATCGCTTCGTGGCACTCGGACACGACTGCGGCAACACCGGCGCGTTCTGCGGAACCCGGGCTCAGCAGATTCTCGCGGCGGCCGAGCGGGCTTTGGACGAAGTGAACACCTATTGGAGGGGGGCCGCCGGGCTAAAGGTAGGGATCTTCGTACCCTCAACCCCAGAGGAGCTGAGGCGCCTGATCCAGGCGACCTTTGATGTCGAGGAGTTCGTGGCCTTCGCCTACTTCACACTTGACCCGAACGACGATTACCGCTTCACGGGCAATCGCATGATCTTCAATTTTGCTTCGCTCGCCTCACGGTCGTCGGCAGACATCTACCGGATCCTCGTGCATGAGCTCACACACATTGCGACGCGGGCCCATGCGGGGCTGTTCGTTCCGGTGTTCGTCGACGAGGGGATCGCCGAATACGTGTCGCAGGCGAACGATCCGAGCAGGGTCGCGTTGCTGGAATCACAGGTGGCGGCGGGTGGATTCGACGGCCGGCTGCCGAAGGACTACGAGTTCCTGACCGGCTCCTCGGCCTCCATCTACCAGAGTTATCAAGAATCCCATTCCGCCGTGCGCTACTTCGTCGAACGATGGGGGTTCGATGACTTCGTTCGCTTCTACCGGACGTTGGGCAGGCGAACGATCGCGCCCGGCACCACGGAGTACCACCTCAACAGGGCGTTGCGAACATCGATCGGCATTGGATTTCGTGCTTTTGAGCAAGCGTGGGCAGATAGCATCGGCTGATGCCTGCGGTAGCCGTCGCCGACGGAGAAAAAGATGGTTTCGCGCTCGCTAAGGAGGCGTCGCTAAACAGCGCGGTAATCATGATCGTCGACGGGAGACAACGCGATCTCTCCTTCGTCCCACCGGCCGACACCGAGGTGGAACTCGTTGCTTCCGACGATCCCTTAGGCCGTGAGGTCATCAGGCATTCAACGGCGCACGTACTGGCCCAGGCGGTGTTGACGCTCTATCCGGACGCGAAGTACGCGATTGGACCGCCGATAGAGGACGGCTTCTATTACGACTTCGAGGTGGCGCAACCGTTCACTCCTGAAGATCTGGAGCGCATCGAGGCTGAGATGCACCGCATCGTCAAAGAGAATCAGCGATTCACGCGTGCCGAGGTCTCCAAAGAGGAAGCGCTCGAGCTGTTTGCGGACCAGCCATACAAAGTCGAGATCATCGAAGGTGTCGCCGAGGGAGCCGACGCTCTCGATCAACAGGGCGTCGATGGCGAGGTCCTGTCCGTCTACCGCAATCGGCTGCCGGACGGGTCGGCGGAGCCATTTGTCGACCTGTGCCGCGGCCCCCATTTGCCCAGCACCTCGCGCGTGAAGGCATTCAAGCTTCTGCGCTCCTCGGGGGCGTACTGGCGCGGCGACGAGAAGCGACCCATGCTCCAGCGGATCTACGGAACGGCGTGGGAGTCAAAGGCTGCACTCGAGGACTACCTGCACCGGCTGGAGGAGGCCGAACGTCGCGACCACCGTCGCCTCGGCCGCGAGCTCGAGCTCTATTCGTGGCCCGAGGAAGTTGGTCAGGGCCTCGCTGTGTGGCACCCGAAGGGCGCCATCGTGAGAAAGGTGCTCGAAGACCTCGCTCGCGAGATGCATCTCGAGCGTGGATATCAACCCGTCTATACGCCACACATAGGCCGCGCGAATCTGTGGGAGACCAGCGGGCACCTTGGTTATTTCCGAGAGAACATGTTCCCGGCCATGGTGGCCGATGAGGGCGAGTACTTCGCGAAGCCGATGAACTGCCCGTTCCATGCGCTCATCTACAAATCGAAGACGCGCTCCTATCGCGAGCTGCCACTGCGCTTCTCTGAGCTCGGGACCGTTTATCGCTACGAGCGTTCGGGTGTCATCCACGGGTTGTTGCGCGCACGCGGCTTCACGCAGGACGACTCACACATCTTCTGCCGTCCGGATCAGATCATCGATGAGATGGTCGGTGTCGTCGACTTCTTCCGCGCCCTCTACGAGACGGTCGGTATGAGTCCCGACGAGGTCCACTTCTCGACCAAGCCCGACAAAGCCGTTGGGACAGACGAGCAATGGGCAATGGCGGAGGAGGCGATTCGGCAGTCCCTGGACGCAGCGGGTCTGGAATACAAGGTCGCCGCCGGTGAAGGCACCTTCTACGGCCCCAAGATCGACATCCACGTACGCGATGCGATCCGACGGCTGTGGCAGGTCTGCACGATCCAGGTCGATTTCCAGACCCCCGATCGCTTCGGCCTCGAGTTCGTCGACGAGCATTCCGCTCGGGTTCGGCCGGTGATGATCCACCGCGCGCTATTCGGATCGGTCGAGCGTTTCATGGGAATCCTGGTGGAGCACTTCGCCGGGGCGTTTCCCACATGGCTGGCTCCCATCCAGGTGGCGCTACTCCCGATCTCCGATCGTCACACCGGCTATGCACGGAAGCTGGCAGCCGACTTCAAGGCAGCGCAGCTGCGCGTCGAGGTCGACGACTCTGACGACACCATCGGAGCCAAGATCCGCCGGCACCAGCTCTCCAAGGTGCCCTACATGCTGGTGCTTGGCGAGCGTGAAGCGACCGATCACACGGTGTCGGTCAGATCGCGTCCGGGAACCGAAACCAAGGATGTGGCGCCGGCCGAATTCATCTCCGTCGTGACACAAGAGGTACAGGAGCGCCGGCTCGAGCTCTCTTATTGATGGAGCGGCTGTGGAGCCCCTGGCGGATGCAATACATATCGAACGCTAAGTCGTCGGGAGAGTGCATCTTCTGCGCCGAGTTCGCGCCCCGCGGGTCCAATCCGTTGTATCGGACCGAACTGTCGATCGTGATGTTGAACGCCTTCCCCTACAACACCGGACATGTGATGGTCGCTCCGGGGAGGCACGTCGGGGCCCTTGGTGAACTGACCACCGCCGAACGACATGACTTGATGGACGTGACCACACTCGCGACGACCGTGATCGATCATGCGTTCAACCCCCACGGGTACAACGTCGGAATGAATTTGGGAGCGACCGCCGGTGCCGGCATCCCCGGCCATCTTCACATCCATGTAGTCCCGCGTTGGGAGGGCGACACCAACTTCATGCCGGTCGTGGCGGAGACCAAAGTGCTTCCGGAGATGCTGGCTGAGACCGAGTCCAAACTCCGACCGGGCTTCGCAAAATCGGGCCGAGAGCAGGAGGTTTAGCCGAGCCGTGACGAGTTCTATAGGGTTGCGCCTTCTGTCGCTTGATTCCTTGAGGAGGAGCGCTTGAACAAGAAGGAGCTCGTGGATTCGATCTCGGCTGCTACCGGCGAGAGCCGGCGTCTTGTGTCCGACGTGGTCGATGCCACTATTGACGAAATCCAGAAGCAAGTTAAGAAGGGCGAAAAAGTCACGCTTCCCGGTTTCGGGACGTTCTCGCGTCGCCAGCGGAGCGCACGCACCGCTCGCAACCCCCGCACCGGCGAGGAGGTAAAGGTCAAGGCCACCAAGGTGCCTGCCTTCAAGCCCGGAGCAGGGTTCAAGGATTTCGTTGCAGGGGGCAAGCGCTAGCAATCACGTATGAAGCGCGGGGCGAGTGGCGGGGCCTATCGAGGACCGCTACAGGCGACGCGTCAGCGCCGGACGCTGCGCTTGATGCAGGTGCTGCTCGTCGTGCTGGGCGCTGCCCTGTTCGTGTTCGCAGGTTACAGCTGGGGTCGAGTAGCGGGCTTCGAGGCGGGTCGGCGCGCCGGGGATGTCGATGCGCCCCGCCCGCCTTCCTGGGCTCAGAGCGTCGTCCTGGCCGCGCTCGGCGCGGGGGCGGTGATCGGAGCCGGCCTGCTGCAGCAGAGCGTCCCGCGCTTGCCGCAGCCGGCTCGTCTTGACGAGCTCGCCGGCGGGACGGCGAGCGTGACTGCCGCGTCAGAGCAGTGAACTCAAGATGGCGTGCGTGCGCGACGCGCCCGGCTGCCCGTGAGCCCGGCTAAGGAACATCTCGACATCGCGCTCGGTGTCGAGGTCGAGCCCTAGCCGCGGCAGGCTCAAGATCGAGCATCGATAACCCAGTCGCTCGGCCTGCGCGACGTGAGCGCGAAGACTTCCGGAACCGAAGCGCGGAGTCATCGCATCCGGCGGGCTGAGGTACAGACCGTTAGTTCCGCCGTCGCGCTCGGAGGGCACGACGACTACGTCCGAGGTCGCTCCGGTATCGAGTAGGTCTTGGATATCGCCGCGCCAGGCGAGGGGGACATCGACCGGCACGACCGTGACCGAGTCGGCACCGGCGGCGAGAACCACCGCGGCAGCGGTTGCGACCGCCGAGTTGAGGCCCGTCCCCGGATCCGTGATCGTTCTGAGCCCCTCTCTGTCGGCGCGCTCCAGCACGACGTCGTCATCGCTGACCACCCACCACTGCAAGAAGTCGCTCTCATGGCACAGTTCGAGCGCGTCCTCGAGTAAGGCTTCCGCGATCGCGCGCCGGTTCACGTCTCCGAATCGCTTAGCGAGGCGATGCTTCGCCTCGGACAGTCGTTTCACGGGCAACACTCCGGCATCCACAGGCGGAGCGTAGTTGGGTAGCGGACTAGACCTGGCGTAGCATTCCGAACTCCTCGCGCAGACTCATCCTTCGAGGAAAGTGCATTCATGACCGTTGCGGATCGCAAGCACTGGAAGCACCTCTACGAAGAGATCGTCGCGACCGAGATCTGTTGTGGTTGCTCGGCCTGCATCGTCGCGTGCCCGCACAAGGTCCTGGAGCTGCGCGACTTCGATCCGACCCAGATAGACGGGTCCTCGCCATTCGATAACTGCGTACATGGAGAGGAGGGCTGTTCGCTGTGCGCGATGGCGTGTCTGCGCCTCGACCCCAAGATCAGCCTGATCGAGGAGACGGTCTGGGGCGAGCGCAGGCGCGACGACCAGCCCGAGGGTCGATACCGCACAAGGACGCTGGCGCGAGCGACGGACGAGCGCATCCTGCAGCGTGGGCAAGACGGGGGAGCCGTGACCGCGCTGATCGCGTGGGGATTGGATACGGGAGAGCTCGACGGCGCGGTGGTTGCCGCCCCCTCGGACACCGTCGCATGGCTGGATGAACCGCAACTCGTTCGCAGCTCGGCCGAGCTATTGGCCGCGGCCGGCTCCCGCTACACCTATTGCGCCACCCCTCTAGGCCTGAAGAAAGCCGCCGAGGCCAAGTGCAAGAACATCGCCATGGTGGGGGTCTCCTGTGAGTCGACGGCGCTTCGCCAGCTTGCCGCGGAGGGGATCAAGCGTTGGGTTCGACCGGTTCGGCTCGTGATCGGCTTGATGTGCTGCGAGACGTTCGACTACGAGGCCTTCATGATCGGCAAGGTGCAGGAGGAGTTGAAGATCCCGCTCGGCGAGATACAGAAGGTAAATGTCAAAGGCAAGGTCATCGTCACCCTCAAGGACGGCCGGGATATCGATATCCCGCTCAAGGAGGCTCGTCCGTTTGCGAATGAGTGGTGTCACCACTGCCCCGATTTCGCGGCCGAGCATGCGGACCTGTCTTGTGGGGGCCTTGGAATGGAGGGCTGGACGATGATCCTCGTCCGCTCGGCCACCGGAGAGGACTGGCTCAACCGTGCCGTGGCCGCCGGCGTGCTCGAATTGCGGCCGAGTGAAGAGGAGCCCGCGGCCTTGGCCGTGCTCGATCGGTTGGCGCGCAAGCAACGGGCCCGTGTGAGCCCGTTCGACCCGCATGCCGAGGCCGCCTACGCAACGGAGCAGGCTCTAGCAGTGGCCCGATCCAGTAACGCCCAATAAACGGTTTTCGGACGGGCGGGTCGCCCAGGCCCTATTCGACGGTTTCGTAATGGCGCACTATCGGCGTCTTTTCGAACAGTTGCCGGAACTCGGCTAGGGCCTGCTCGTAATCGGGGCTGCTGGTCGCCTGCTCCACCGCGCCGAGCGAATCCCACCGGGAGACCGCGGCGACCTCGATCACCCCGCCCGCTACCTCCTCGGCCCCTATGAGCATTTCGATCCCGTGGCACCCCTGCACCTGGTCGAAGAAGGGTTTGACTTGTTCCAAGAAGATCTGGGTGCCGCGTTCGACGTCCTCCGGGTTCACCGCGGTGTCGAATATGCGGACGATCATGGAGTCTCCCCTCTCTCTCACTCCGGGCCGGAGATCCACTAGACCTTCCAGGCCCCACGGTTGAACATGCCGGATAGCTCGGGATTCAGCTCGAGTCGTCTGTCCTTCATCGCGTAGGTCGCTGCGACTATCTCGCCGACGCCGGGATAACGCTGAACCACGCGGACGCGCTCGTCGTCGATCTCAACGACGTTGTACGAGGGCCTCGTGTATCCGCGTACGCGATGGCTCGATGCAGTACCGGAGTTGATCAACAGCATCTCGCCCAACTGCCACACGTTGGGAACGTGTTTGTGCCCGCACAAAACGAGGTCGACATGAAGCTCGCTCAACAAGGCGAGAACATCACCCGCATCCCAGACGATGTTGCGCTCGCGTCCAGTGCCGGGCACCGGCACGAGATGATGGTGAATGATGAAGATCCGATAGTCGTCCGGCCACTCGTACGCGGCCCTGATCCAGTCGTAGCGAAGATGGCCCACCTCGCCCTCGTTCAGGTCGGGCTTGGATGAGTTGACCGCCACGACCGTCGCCCACCGGGGCGGTGGTTGCCCGTCGGGCGAGGTGAAAGGTATGCGCGTCGCCTGCTCGCTCTTGCCGAACGCATCCCTGAAGTGGAGAAATCCGACGTTCTTTAGATCGTGATTGCCTGGGATCACGATCATGTGCAGGTCCTTCAGTCGGTCCAGATAGCGTTTGGCCTCGCGGAATTCCGGGGCATATCCCTCGGAAGTGAGGTCGCCGGCTACCACCACGAGATCGGGGCTCAGATCGAGAATCTCGTTGAGCGCGGCATCCATCAACTTGGGGTCGAACTTCGAATGGCCACAGTGGATGTCCGAGATCTGGGCGATCGTTAGATGATTGAGGTTCACGTGGCTCCGTATGATAGAAGCGGCCCGTGGAGCTGACGTACGGCACCATCCGGGGGATTCTCAAGCCCTTGCTCTCGCTGTGGTTCGACTGGTCTATCGAGGGCGCCGAGAACATTCCCCGGCGCGGATCCGCTCTTCTGGCCTTCAATCACATCGCCTATCTGGACCCGTTCGCGGCCGCAATGGCCGTCGATAAGGCGAAGCGAATACCGCGGTTTCTTGCGAAATCGGAGCTCTTCCAAGACAAGCGAATTGCGTGGATACTGCGCGGGGCTAAGCAAATCGAGGTCCGCCGCGGCTCACCCGAAGCTCCAATGGCGCTCGACCATGCCGTGCGGGCACTCGAGTCGGGAGAGATCGTGGTCGTCTTCCCCGAGGGCACAATCACGAACGATCCCGATCTGCGCCCGATGGAAGCCAAGACCGGAATCGCTCGACTCGCGATGGCGACTCGGGCTCCTCTCATTCCGTGTGCAATCTGGGGGACGCAGAACGTGTGGCCGAAGGGATACGCGAAACAGTGGCGACCACGTCAGACGATCCTCGTTTCGGTCGGGGAGCCGATGGACCTCCACGGCAAGCTTGATTCGCCGGCAGATTGGAAGCGAGTTGGCCAAGAGGTGATGGAGGCGATCTCGGTGCAACTTGCAGGGCTCAGGCCCGCAGTGCCCGATCGCCGGCGTCCCAAGAGATCGGCTGCATGAGCAAGATCGCGTTCGTGGGGGCCGGATCCTGGGGGACCGCCACCGCTTCGATCGTGGCTCGTAAGAAAGAGCACGACGTCGTTCTGTGGGCGCGCCGAGCCGAGCTCGCCGAGACGATCAACCTTTACCACGAGAACCCGGAGTACCTGCCGGGAATAGACCTGCCCGGCAGTCTGCGCGCCACGAACGAACTGGAGGACGCGCTCGACAACGCGGACACCGTTGTCATGGGAGTGCCTTCACATGGCTTCCGGGAAGTTCTGCGAGAGGTCGCAGCGATCAGCGGCTCGCGGCCGACGTACGTCAGTCTCACCAAAGGAATCGAGGTCGATACGCGGTCTCGGATGTCCGAGGTCCTGACCCAGGAGCTCGACGGCATCGATCCCGCGAACATTGCGGTGCTCACGGGTCCGAACCTCGCGCGCGAGGTCGTGCAGGGTTTTCCGGCGGCATCCACGGTTGCATGTGCGTCGGACCAGGGTGCGGAACGGCTACAGGACATCTTTCACACTCCGACTTTCCGTTGTTACAGAAATACCGACGTAGTGGGGTGCGAGCTTGGCGGCGCGTTCAAGAACGTGATCGCGATCGCAGCCGGCATTGCCGATGGTCTCGGCTTTGGAGACAACACGAAGGCGACCGTTATGACACGGGGGTTGGCCGAGCTGGCCCGTTTCTCCGTGAAGTTCGGTGCCCAACCACTGACCTTTCTGGGGCTGGCCGGTGTGGGCGACCTGATCGCGACGTGTGGAAGCGCGCAGTCACGAAACCACACCGTAGGGATCGAGCTCGGAAAGGGGCGAAAGATCGACGAGATCGTAAGTTCGATGAAGATGGTTGCCGAGGGAGTCAAGAGCTGCAAACCGATATACGAACTCGGGCGCGACGCCGATGTATGGATGCCGATCACGGAGAACGTCGTCAATATCTGCCACAACGGAGCGACCGTGGAGGACGTTCTTGCCGACCTGCTCGCGCGCGAGGTCCGTTCCGAGTTCGAGGGATTCCAGGAACACCTGACCCCAGGGGTGGCGTCCGAGAACTAACGAGTGCTCTGCGGAGCTGCGGGGACTACCTGGATCCGTGGAGCGCCTGGAAGACGTCCTCGATGAGATCGTCGGCATCCTCGAGACCCACGGCCAGCCGACAGAAGCCCTCTGAGATTCCTGCCGCGCGCAGCTCCTCGGGCCCGAGCTGGGTGTGCGTGACGCTGGCCGCGTGAGTGATCAATGTATGGCTGCCGCCCAGTGACGCGGCGGGCTTGATCAGGCGCAAGGATGCCTGAAAGCGCGCTGCCCGCTCGCGCCCCCCTGCCACGTCGAAGGCTAGAGTCCCGCCGCCGCGACCCCCGAGCAAAAGGTCGGCCAGAGGCTTGCCCGGGTCTGTATCCAGGGCGGGGTAATGCACTGCGGATACATCTTCGTGATCGGCCAGAGCCTGCGCGATGAGCAACGCGGAGTCGCATGCACGGTCGACTCTGAGGTGCAGCGTCTTCATTCCGCGAAGAGCAAGCCAGGCATTGAAGGGAGCCAGAGTCCCACCCAAGTCTCGGCCGATCTCGCGAATGGGCTCGAGCAAGGAGTCGGAGGCGCAAACCACTCCGCCCATCAGGTCGTGATGGCCTCCCAAGAACTTCGTTGCCGAATGAACGGACACGTGCGCCCCGTGTTCGAGGGGCCGGCATACAAGTGGGCTTGCAAACGTGTTGTCGACGACCAGCGTGGCACCTGCGGCCTCGGCGAGTTTGGCGAGAGCGGGGAGATCGGCGACCTCCATCCGGGGATTGCCGATCGTCTCGCAGTAGAGAATGCGCGCCCCCTCCACCAACCGCTCGATCTCGTCGTGCTTATCGACGTCGACGAGGTCGATCGAGATGCCGTAGCGCGGCAGGATTTG
>DATADF010000189.1:0-1528 GCA_036258695.1 Actinomycetota bacterium | reverse complement strand
CGGAACAAGGTCGGATCGGTCAGTCGCGATCAGCTGCGCGAGATCGCGGAGATCAAGATGCCGGACCTCAATGCCAACGACGTGGACGCGGCGATGAAGATCGTGGAGGGCACCGCAAGGAGCATGGGGATCACCGTTCGGTAGCTCTTATTTAGTGGGAGTCATGCATGCCATGACGCTGACCACGAGGAGGTAGGAAAGTGGCAAAGCACGGCAAGCGTTACGCGGCGGCACTCGAGGCCGTCGATCGCGATCAGCTCTACGGCCCAACCGACGCCATCCGGCTGGTCAAATCCCTTCCGCAGTCGAAGTTCGACGAGACGGTCGAGCTCAACATCAGGCTCGGGGTGGACCCGCGCAAGGCGGACCAGATGGTGCGCGGCGCCATTTCTCTTCCCAAGGGCACCGGGAAGACCATGCGTGTCGCGGTCTTCGCCAAGGGCGAAAAGGCGAGAGAGGCAGAAGCGGCCGGTGCTGACGTCATCGGCGAAGACGATTTGGCCCAACGCATTCAGGGCGGGTGGATGGAGTTCGATGCAGTGGTTGCAACGCCGGAGTTGATGCCCGTGGTCGGAAAGCTGGGTCGAGTGCTGGGCCCGCGCGGCCTGATGCCAAACCCCAAGTCGGGCACCGTGACCGATGAAGTCGCAAAGGCGATCTCGGACATCAAGGGAGGCCGAGTCGACTACCGCACCGACAAGCACGGCAACCTCCATCTCGTCATCGGCAAGAAGTCGTTCGCGGAAGCGGACCTCGTCCAGAACTACCTGGCGGTAGTGGACGAGGTGCTGCGCGCCAAGCCGGCCGCCTCGAAAGGCCGCTACCTTCGAAGCATCACCCTGTCGACAACTATGGGCCCCGGCATCCGCATCGACACGACGAAAGCGAAAGACGTAGAGGAACTGATTCCCACGGCCTAGCCTGAGATGCACGGCTGGTAGGCTGCGATTCGAAAGCCCCAGACCGTCGGCGGAGAGATCCCTAAGCCTCGGAAGAGGACCGACGCAGGCGACGATCACGCTCCACATGCGCGGTCGCCCTGGAAAGGGGCGGCCGTTTTTGTTTTCGATACGCCCGAACCTCGGGCGAAGAGGAGCGATGGGATGGTCACAACCGAAAAAAGGACGGTGCGGCCTGAGAAAGCCGAAGCAGTAAAGGAGATCGCTGGCCAGTTCTCGGACTCCGAGGCTGCGATCCTCACGGAGTACCGCGGCCTGCGAGTGGCGGATATCGCGGATGTACGCGGCGCATTGCGTCAGGCCGGAGCCGAATACAAGGTTCTGAAGAACACGCTCGCGCGGATCGCCGTGCGCGAGGTTGGTCTCGAGGACCTCGTCGAGCAACTCGAAGGCCCGACCGCCGTCGTCTTCGTTCGGGGGGATCTGGTGGAAGCGGCCAAGGCGCTCGACGAAGCCGCCAAGAAGTACCCCGTTCTCGTGGTGAAGGGCGGTGCCCTCAAGGGCAAGTTGTTGAGCGTCGAGGACGCCAAGGCCCTCGCTCGTCTCGAATCTCGTGAGGTGCTGCTGGC
>DATADF010000188.1:0-3183 GCA_036258695.1 Actinomycetota bacterium | reverse complement strand
GAAAGGTCGGTTGTGTCCCTTGGATGTTAGTTCGGCGAACCGGCTCAGCACGTACGAAAACGGGAGGTAGACCAACATGGTGTCCCATCCACGCGAGCGCTGGCCCAGTCGGGCGTCGATCTCTCGCCGCGCCTTCCTGGCGAGGTCGGCGGCGACGGCGACCGCGTTGTCCGGTGCGAGCGCGCTCTTGGCGGCGTGTGGTGGAAACGGAACCACCCCACAGGGCCAGGGCGCGAGCACCGGCATACAGATCGCAACTCCGCAGAACCCGGTGACGCTCCCGATTGCCGACGACAACCAGCCGATCGAATCGGGGCTCGACCCGGAGGCCGGGCCGCTCAAGATCTACAACTGGGACGAATACATCTGGCCCAAGGTGGTCAAGGAGTTTGCCGCCGAGTACAAGGTCGACTTCGAGATATCCACCTTCTACAACATGGAGGAGGCTGTCTCGAAGCTGCGCACCGGGCAGGTGGACTTCGACATCTTTTTTCCGGAGATCGACGTCGTCCCGAAGCTCGCCGCGGCCAAGCTCCTTCGGCCGCTCAACCACAGCTACATCCCCAATCTGAAGGCCAACGTCTGGCCTACGCTCGCCGACCCGTTCTACGATCGGCAGTCTCGCTACACGGTCCCCTACGTCGTCTACACCACCGGGATCGCGTGGCGAACGGACATGGCGGACGAGGACATCGGCGCGCTCGAAAACCCCTACGAGGTCTTTTGGGACTCCACCTATCGCGGCCGCATCGGCATCTACGACTCCTATCGCGAGGCGATGTCCATGGTGCTGCTGAAGAACGGAATCACCGACATCAACACCGACAACCCCGACCATATCGAGCTCGTGGAGAAGGACCTGGGCCGCATGGAAGAGGCGACGAACATAAGGACGTCCATCGCCGGCGCTTACGAGAAGCTGCCGCAGGGCGAGTTCGCCGTGCACCAGTCGTGGTCCGGCGACATCGTCGCGGCGCCGTACTACTTCCCGGAGAAGGACTACGGGGACCCGCGCGGTCTTTTGCGTTACTGGTGGCCCGAGAACGGCAAGGGTGACGTCAACAACGACACCATTGCCATACTTGCCGGCGGCAAGAACCCCGTGCTCGCGCACCACTTCCTGAACTTCTTGCTCGACACCAACCACGCGGTCAAGAACTTCAGTTGGGTGGGCTACCAGCCGCCGATGAACGACCTCGAACCGGGTCAGCTCGTCAAGGACGGCTACGTCGTGCCCAACCTCGAGCGGGCGATCGTGCGCCCGCGCGACCTCGAGACGGGTATTCGCGAGCTCGCCCTGCCCCCAGAGGTCGACGCGATGTGGCAGGACGCCTGGTCGGCCTTCAAGTCGGGCGCCTAGCGCGAAACCTTGGGGCTCGAGGCGGAAGGAGCGCACCGGGGCACGGTTCGCGTGGAAGCCGAGACGCGCGCGTCCCCCTTGGGGCGTTGGCTGTGGCCGTCACTGGCGGCCCCCGGAGTTGTCTGGCTGATCCTGCTGTTCCTCGTTCCGTTTTACGCTATCTGCGCGGTCGCGCTCGGGCGGCTGGACCCGATCTTCGTGACCCCCATTCCGGTCTGGAATCCGGCGGAATGGGACCCGGGGACGCTGTCCACGGTCCTGGCGGAGATCTTCGGCGGAGGACCCCTGCAGACGGTAATGCTGCGGACCTTTGCGTACGTCGTGTCCTCCGTGCTGTGTGCGCTGGTGGTCGGATATCCCGTTGCCTATTACGTCTCGCGGCACGGCGGAAGGCGCAAGGGCCTACTGCTGATCCTGCTCATAGCGCCCTTTTGGATCAGCTATCTGATGCGAATGCTCGCGTGGGTGAATCTGCTGCAGGAAGATGGCTACGTCAACCGCGCCCTGCTGTTCCTTCAGGTTCTCGACGAGCCGCGCCTGTGGCTGGCCGGCAGCTCACTGACCGTGGTCCTTGGGCTCGTGTACGGCTACCTGCCGTTTCTAATTCTCCCGCTGTACGCGGCTCTCGATCGCATCGACGAGAGTCTGCTCGAGGCGGCGCGTGATCTCGGCGCGAGTCCGCGGCGGGCGTTCTTCGCGGTGACGCTGCCCCTGTCGAAGCAGGGAATTCTCGCGGGCAGCGTCGTGATAATGCTTCCGATGTTCGGGGACTATTACACTCCCGACCTCTTGTCGGGAGCGCCGAGGACCTCGATGATCGGCAACCAGATCGACTTCTTCATTCACGGTACTCAGACGGGTGGTGCCAAGGGTGCTTCACTCGTGCTCGTGCTCTCGCTGCTCATCAGTGTTCTGATGCTCTATTACCTCAGAACCGTTGCCGTCTCGGCGCGCGAGGCTCGACAGTGAGCGAAGCGGCCGGGTACGCGCGCGGCGACGCAGGCGCGCGCGTGGCGCTCGCTCGGGTTTTCGGTTGGTTCAGCAACCCGTGGGGCAGGCCTCGGTTTCTCGCTCTCTGGACCTGGCTCTACATAATTTGGTGTCTGGTGCCCGTGCTCATCGCGATCCAGTTCTCCTTCAACGCGGGACGGTCACGTAGCACGTGGCAGGGCTTTTCGCTTCGCTGGTACCTCACGGACCCCGACCTATCGCTGTTGCACGACCCAACCCTGCGAGACGCCATAATCCAGAGCCTCAAGCTTGCGTCCCTTGCCATGCTTATTGCCACACCTCTGGGCGTGGCGCTGGCGATCGGGCTCGCTCGCTGGCGGGGACGAGGATCCGGGCCCTCCAGCGTCCTGATGCTCTTCCCGTTGGTCACTCCTGAGATCGTGATGGGAAGCTCGCTGTTCTTCGTGTTCGTGTTCCTGTTCACCTTCGTCCGGCTGGGGACCTTTGCGCAGGTGCTGGGCCACGTGACGTTCTCGATCTCCTACGTCGTGATCGTTGTGCGCGGGAGGTTGTTTGCCATCGGCAAGGAATACGAGGAGGCGGCGATGGATCTCGGCGCGTCCCCGACGCAGGCACTGCGAATGGTGCTTCTGCCGATGCTGGCCCCCGCCATCTTCGCGAGCCTCATGATCGTGTTCGCGATCTCGATCGACGACTTCGTGATTTCCGCGTTTCTATCCGCGGGCCAGCGGACCGAGACGGTTCCCATTCTGATCTACAGCAACACACGTGCCGCGCCGACGCCGTCGCTGAATGCTGTGGCAAGCGTGATGCTCGTCTTCTCTATGCTCGCCATCTCTCTCGCCGCGCTG
>DATADF010000187.1:0-1886 GCA_036258695.1 Actinomycetota bacterium | reverse complement strand
CACTCGCCCCCGCCATGCTGGCGCAGTGCGCGCAGCAGTAGAAGTGGCAGTCCGCCTCCATGCAGTGGCCGATGACCTTGACGCCGCAATGCTCGCAAGTCGGGGCGAGGGCGTGGATCGCACACTCGAAGCTGTCGAAGGTGTGCGAGTCGCCGTCGGGCATACTTACCTGAAACGCCTTGTCGTATTCATTTCCACAGACCTCGCATTGAGCCATTTCAGTTCCCCTTTCTCGCGATGGGCGATTCCCCATTTTCAAAGTAACTACCCTGTCCCCGGTCGGGACAAACGCAACACCGTGCGCAACAGTCCCGACGCTCACGCTTACGGCCGTGAAGTAGAAAGGAAGCGCGGCTACCCTATGGGCATGCGCGAGACGGCGATATGGCTATCGGGCTCGTAACGCTTTTGATCGGCGTGGCGAACTTTAGAGCGTCGGGACAGGCGATAACGACTGCTGAGATCGGGAATGTCAGAGCCGTAATAGCGGCTACGTTGCCCAGGAAGTACCACGCGAGGAAGGTGATGACACCAGAGAGCCCACGGCCAGGATCACCAAGTACTGCGAGGCGGCTTTGCACCAAAACTCGGGGTCGGACACTAGAGGTGGTAGTTCGGTGCTGAACAAATCACCTCTTCTTGTAGTCACTTGTAATTTTGGTGCAAGGCCGGTAGGACAGGATGAACAGGATGAACCGGACGTTGCTCTCGGAAACCCCATCCTGTTCATCCTGTCCGATTCGGGTATTTCAACAGCCTGCTATGGCAAGGGACCGCCCTGCCGCTTCCGGCAGGCGGCGGATTGGGAGGGTGGGCGGTCAAGCCAGCCCAGCTTCAATCATCGCGTCGGTCTCGAACAGTTGCATCAGGATCTGGTCATTGCCGAAGACGGCCCGCCTCGCGGCCTTCCAACTCGCGATCTTCGTAGCGCCGTACATGTACTTGAGCTTGTCCGGATCTATCCCGGAGTTCTTCGACCAGTGCATCGTGTAGCGGATCCCGGCCTTCCGAAACGCTTCGTCCAACCGGCGCTCGAACTCGGGGAAACACTCGTCGTTAATCATCCCGAACTCGAACACCGCAGTGATCGGCTCGTGCTGAGTGAAGGCGAGCGTCCCCGCTGAGGCGCGGCAGAGCCTCACTTGGTTGATCGAGGGCAGACGCATCGCCCGGGCTACCTCCGTGGAGATGTCGATCGTCGCCGGCGCGTCCGCGACCGAGACGGCATACGCGCTCTCGGTGTAGCCCTCGAGGTAGTAGATCGACGAGGTGTAGATCTGGCCGGGACTGCCGCGGACGCGGTCCAGCAGGGCGATCTTGCGATACTGCCTAAACTCCAGGCCCGTGATGAGACCGGGCGGCACGAAGGAGCGGAGCAAGCCGACGATACCCAGGATGTTGATGCCGGGCGCGAAGCCGCTCTTGTCGCGGACGATCCAGCGAGGCTTCGGCGTCGGCACGCCGGGTTGGTAGGGCACCTTCGGCGCACTCGCCTCCATGGCCATCTGCGTGCGGCTGTAGGGGTCGAAGATGAACTCATAATGATAGAGGTTCGGCGGAGGCGCGGCGGCGAACCTCTCGAGCTTCTTCTTCAGGTCGACATTGCTGATGTCGACGATGGGCGGGAACTCAAGCTGATAGATCGGGGCGGTCTCCACCGCGACGGCGGCGATGATCCCGAACGTGCCGAAGCTGACCACGGCCGCGTTGAAGATGTCGTCGTCGCGGATCAGCCTGGCCCCGATCTTTGCCACGAATGCGTCGTTCACCACCGGCTTCGACTTCCTCTCGATCCACAGCGTCTGCCCGCCGCCGGTGGCGAGGTGCAGGCCGGCGACGAAGTCGGGCATCGCCCCGAATGTAATCTGCGCGCCGTGTGTGTTCCC
>DATADF010000186.1:0-4692 GCA_036258695.1 Actinomycetota bacterium | reverse complement strand
GGTCCGGCACGTACTGCGGCTCCTCTGCGAGACCGAGGGCATGGACGTGGTCGGCGAAGCCGCCAACGGCGTCGAAGCGGTGCCGCTCGCACTGCACCACCAGCCGGACTTCGTGATCCTCGATTACAAGCTGCCACGGCTCGATGGGGAGGGGGCTTCCGAGATACTGCGCGCCGTCGTCCCCGACACGCGGATCGTGGCGTTCTCGGCGTGGCTCGAGGAGCAGCCCTCCTGGGCCGACGCCTATCTCAACAAGGAGCGCATCTCAGAGCTGATGCCGCTCCTGCGCAATTTCGTTCGCTGACCACAAAGCTCCTCAAGCTTCCGTTCCCTTCCCTGCGGCCTTTGGACGACACGTCCACTAATCTCCCGCGCCATGGCTAAAGACGCATCCTTCGACGTCGTCTCCGAGGTCGACCTCCAAGAGGTCCGCAATGCGGTCGATCAGGCGAAGCGTGAGATCGGGCAGCGGTTCGACTTCAAGGGCACGGGCTCGTCGCTGGAGCTCACCGAGGAGGGGGATAAGACCGCGATCATCGTGCGCTCCAACACCGAGCAGAAGGTGAAGGACTGTGTGAAGGTGCTCGAGGAAAAGCTCGTGAAGCGCCAAGTTCCCTTAAAAGCGCTGCAGAAAGGCGAGATTCAGCCGGCCGCCGGAGGCACGGCGCGCCAGACAGTAGGACTCAACCAGGGGATCTCCACCGACAAGGCGCGCGAGATCGTGAAGTTCATCAAGGACATGAAAGTGAAGGCGCAGTCCTCTATTCAGGGCGACCAGGTCAGGGTGTCGTCGAAATCCAAAGACACGCTGCAAGATGTCATCCAGGCCCTGAAGGACCACGACTTCGGGATTCCTCTGCAGTTCACGAACTACCGCTGAGCGTCACCCCTAGAAGGGACTCGAGCTCCGGGATTGTGGTCTCCGGAGCGCGGTGCAGAACCGTGGTCATGCCCAGCTCCTGGGCAGCTTTCAGATGGCCCGGGTGGTCGTCCACGAACACGCATTGCTCCGCCGCAATCCCGAGCCGATCTGCGGCCAGCTCAAAGATCGCGGGGTCGGGCTTGCGAAGTCCGGCCTCGCCCGAGATGACGACGTCATCGAAAAGGTCCGCCATGCGCTCGCGGGGATAGCCGCTCAGCCCCCAGGAGTTCGACAGCAGGCCCGTCTTGAGCCCGGCTCGGCGCGCCGCCGCGACCGCATCGAGCATCGATTCCTCCAGACGGGCACCGGCAAAGAGCCGACCCAGCAACGTGGCCGGGTCAACCGGAAGCCCGGTCGCCCGCGTGAGTCGCGCGGCGAAGTGCTTGGAGAAATCCTCCTCACTGATGCGCCCGGTCTCGAAGTCGGTCACCAGCTGATCGTCGGCGCCCGTATATGCGGGCAATGCCGCGCGCACGAGATCGTCGAGGCTGATCCCCGTTTCTTCTGCGAACGCGGCGAACGAGTCCTGCAACGGGGTCGTCAGCACGCCGCCGAAATCGACTATGAGCGCTTTGAGTTCCGGCTGGTTCACCACGCCCGCTCGAACGACGGGCCGGTAGTGCTTATGGGCAGGAAGGTGAGATGGAACCAGAGCAGGAACAGCACGAGATTCCTACGCAGCATCGTCATGGGTGAATCAACGCTAATGCCCGCTCGGCGAGTCGCGGCACACCGTGCTCCATCTCCGCGAAAAACGGATCGTCCGTGAGGCCGGCGAGGTGCCGCGCGTAAGACCCTTCCAACAGGATCGCCAGCTTCCAGATCGCCAATACCTGGTACCAGCTGAGGTTCGTCACCTTGCGGCCGGAGCGAGTCTCGTACCGCTCCAGCAGCTCGGCACGCGAGCGGAAGCCGGGAAGCTCGGTCACACGCGCAAGACGCCCGAAGAGGTCGTCGGCGTCGTCGTCGGGCTCGCGCCAGAAAACCAGCATGTATCCCACGTCGGCAAGCGGATCGCCGAGCGTGGACATCTCCCAATCGAGTATCGCCAGCAGCTGCGCCGGAGTCGACGGGGCAAACATCACGTTGTCGAGCTTGTAATCCCCGTGTACGAGCGTCGTCTGGACCGTCTCGGGCAGGTTTCCCGTCAGCCATTCGCCGATCCGCTCCAGGTCGGCAAGAGGGCGGGTAAGGGGAAGCGTCAACTGCATCTGACCCGTCCACCTGCGCAGTTGACGCTCGAGATAACCGGTCGGCTTTCCGAAGTCGCCCAACCCGCACGCTGCCGGGTCCACCGTGTGCAATTCGACCAGGGCATCGACCAGCTCCTCGCCTATGCGGGCGCGCTCCTCGAGACCGAAGCGCTCGGGCAGGTCCGTGCGGATCACATCGCCATGCACTCGCTCCGCCAGATAAAACGGCACACCGATTACCGAGTCGTCGCTGCACATGGCGATCGTGCGCGGAACCCGGACGTCGGTCGATCCGAGCGCGGTGAGGACCCTGTACTCCCGCGCCACGTCGTGGGCCGTGGGAAGAAAAGCGCCGCGCGGGGGCCGTCGCAACACCCACTCGTTGTCACCCCACGTGATGAAGAACGTCTCGTTCGAATGCCCCGCCTGATGCCGATGCACTAACAAGTCGCCTCCGTCGGGGAACTGCTCGGCAAGCCAGCGGGCGAGGCCGGCCTCGTCGACCAGCGGCTCGTCGGGCGGAGCGGAGGGGGACGGTCCGATCGTCTGGCTCACGCGAGACCGCCCGTGGCCGGCTTGGTCGAGCCATCGGACATCGCCGCGCGCAACACGTTGCGGGCGATGTAGACGCGATGCACCTCGGACGGGCCGTCGTAGATGCGGGCCGCACGCGCATCGCGATAGAAGCGTTCGAGGGGCAGATCTCCGGAGTATCCGAGCGATCCGTGAAGCTGCAGGGCCCGGTCGACCACGCGCTCCAGGGCCTCGGAGATGAAGACCTTGGCCATGGCGACTTCTTGCCGAAAGCCCTTCTTGTTCTCGATGAGATACGCGGCGTGCAACACCATCAGCCGGCTCGCATAGAGATCGATCGCTGAATCCGCGAGCCAGTTCTGCACCGTCTGGCGACGGGCGAGCGGTTTCCCGAACGTCTCGCGCTCAAGCGACCGGCTCGCCGCGAGGTCGAGCGCCCTCTGCGCCACACCGATCCATCGCATCGCGTGAGCGAGGCGCGCGGGGCCTAGTCGTTCCTGTGCGAGCTTGTAGCCGTCTCCCAACTCACCCAGCAGTGCGTCGGCACCGACACGACAGTTCTCGATCACGACCTCGCAGTGACCACCAGGCATGTGGGTGCCCATCACCGGGATCTCGCGCAGCACTTTCCAGCCGGGATTGTCAGCGTCGACGAGAAACAGCGAATACGAGCGGCGAGGCTCTCCTTCAGGGTCGGTCTTCGCGACGACTATCGCGAAGGCGGCGCCCATCGCACCGCTGATGAACCACTTCTCTCCGTTCAGCACCCAACTGTCGCCATCTTTGACCGCGCTCGTTCGCAGCGCCGTGGGATCCGAACCGCCGGCCTTCTCAGTCATGGCGAAGCACGACCGCACGGAGCCGTCGGCCAGCGGCCGCAGATATTTGACGAGCTGCTCCGGAGTGGCGGCGTGCAGTAACAGATGCATGTTGCCCTCATCGGGAGCCATGGCATTGAGCGCGAGAGACGCGAGGCCCGATGCACCGCACTCCTGGCTGACGATCGCCATGCCGAGGGGGCCAAGCCCGAGCCCTCCCCATTTCGCGGGCAGATGCGGAGTCCACAGGCCGGCGGCCCGAGCTTGCTCGCGCAGTTTCTCCAACACGCGCTCGAAGTCGGCTTCGTCGCCGGACATGGCCTCGGCCTCCAACGGAAGCACGACGTCGCGCACGAACGCGGCGACCTTGGACTGGACCTCTTTGATCTCTTCGGGAAGTTCGAAGTCGATCATCGGACCAACCTAAGGGATGACCTTCTGCATGGAGCGTGCAGCGAACGCAAACAAAAGGGTGGCCATGCCTGCAAGAGAAACAAGACCCGGCCACGTGTGTTGCCACGTCACATCTCCGAGGAATCCCTGGCGAGCCAGGGCGAGGATGTTCGTCATGGGATTGAAGCGGGCAACGGTGTGCAGCCAACCGGTGAGGAACTCAAGCGGCATCTGGGCGGTCGACAGAAACACCGTGATGAAGATCCCCACCGCCATGAGGGGGGCCGCCTGCAAGCTCTTGAAACGCAGCGCGAGGGACATCGCCCAGCACCCTGCGAGAAACGCCATTCCGAATCCGGCAAGCGCAAGCACCCCAATGCCTGCGAGACCACCGAAGAAGTGCGCTCGCCCGATAAGCGCGACCACCAACAGAAGACATATCGGAATCAGCGCGCGGCACACCGCCGCGAGCAATGTTCCTCCGATCAACGCGCTGCGCTTCACGGGGCTCGCGAGCAGCCGGTCGTAGAAACCGGTCTCGAGATCGCGCGCTACCCCCATTCCCGTGGTCACCCCGGCAAACGCCGACCCCATCAAGGTCGTCATCGGCACGACCCAGTCGATGATCTTGACCGCGGGAAAGCCCGGCAGGCGAACGAGCCCAGAGAAGGGGCCGGAAAAGGCGATCGTGAGGAAGACGGGCATGACGAGCGAAGGTATGAAGGTCGACGGCAACCGCGGGATCAGCTTGAGGCTGCGCCCCGCTATGCCGAGGGCGACCTGAGTGGACGCCATCTAGGCGGCCCTCGCCAGCCGTGCCTGTAATGCGCGG
>DATADF010000185.1:0-2787 GCA_036258695.1 Actinomycetota bacterium | reverse complement strand
GTGAACGAGGCCGAGGCCACCGTCATCGTGAACGAGATCCGCGCGATCGTGGAGAACCCTGCTTTCGAACGGCGCACCATCGGGGTGATTTCGCTCGTCGGCGACAAGCAAGCGAAGCTGATCTACGACCGGCTGCTCAAGGGACTTGGTCCCGAGGCCATGGAGCGGCACCGCATCATGTGCGGCAATGCCGCCACGTTCCAGGGACAGGAGCGGGACATCGTCTTCCTGTCCATGGTCGAATGCCCGGAAACCTCGCGGGCGAAGACGACCCGGGTGTTCGAGCAGCGCTTCAATGTGGCGATGTCGCGGGCCAGGGACCGCCTCTATCTCGTGCGGTCGGTTGCGCCCGAGCATCTGAGCCCGAACGACCTCAAGCTCAGGATCCTGGAGCACTTCCAGAACCCGATGGAGGGCACGACCGTCGCGATGAGCGACGACGTCCTCGACTTGTGCGAGTCCAGCTTCGAGCGCGAGGTTGGGGCCAAGCTTATCGCCCTGGGGTATCGCGTTCGCCCGCAGGTGCCGGTCGGTGGCTACCGGCTCGACTTCGTGGTCGAAGGGGAGGGCGACCGTCGCCTCGCGATCGAGTGCGACGGCGACAAGTATCATGGGCCGGATCGCTGGGCGGAGGACATCCGCAGGCAGAAGGCGCTCGAGCGGGTAGGCTGGGTGTTCTGGCGGGTCTGGGGCTCGCACTGGAGCTCCGATCGGCAAGGCTGCCTTCACGATCTCGTCGACACGTTGGATCGGCTTGGGATTAAGCCGCTCGGGGCTGAGCCGGTCGCGCATCGCTGGACCGAGCATCGCCTCATCGAGACCCGACCGGAGAAAGCCGACCGGAAGGACAGGGGAGCCGGCCAGCAGCAACGGGCAGCGGACGAGCCCATCCTACAAGGCGCGTCGGCTCGCAGCGCTGCGCCGACGGATGGCATCAAGCTGGCACGACGCGAACCGGACAAGGGCGCGTCGGTGCAGGTGCCGCGCGGTCTACCGGAGGACCATGTGGCACGAGTCGGCGATTACCTGGTCATCCGTTACACGGATACCAACAAGGTCATGCGGGTGCGCATCAGCGACCGGGAGAACCGGCCCGATCAGGGGGTGATCCATACCGGTCAACCCCTCGGCCGAGCCCTTCTTCAGACCAGCGTGGATGATGAGGTCGAGTTCTCGGTAGGCGGCAAGACGCGCACCGTGGTGGTCGAGAAGATTGAGCGGGAGATGCTCGAACCCGCTGCATGAAGTTGGTTGTCCAAGTTCAGAAGGAGCGCTTCGAGCGATGACCCGCGTCCGGGGTCTACCGGCGACATCGTGTGCTCGATGTGGGTTCCAAGCGAGGCGGACGCGGTTTGTGCCCCGGAGGAGGCGTTCTTTCCGGAGGTGACGAGGCATTGAGGCTTGAGCCCGCTACGTCGCCCGACCGACGAGGCGTGCCATGCGCGCCATCCCGCTCAGGCGAACAGCCAGTAGACCATCCCGAAGAGGAAGGCATAGAAGGCGAAAAAGGACGGCACCGCCGTCGACAGTTCGCCGGTGCGGAAGCCCCCCTGCGACACGAGCGTGAGCAACACCACGACGGCCATTGTCAACCCGAACGAGACAATAGCCGTCCCACGCAGTCCGAGCGGCAGGAATGAGGAAACAGTGCTGAAGGACCAGCCGGCCGGAACGCCGTTCGAGAAGAGCAGCCCAGCAACAATTCCGAGTAAGAGCACAGCAATGAGACGCACGTTCCTGGTCTCCCGTAATCTGAAAGCGGCGCGCCTGGCGCACTGGGGGTTCAAGGGCCGCCCCTTGGACATCGTCCCTGACGATGAACAAACGGTTTAGAGCTCCGAGCGCGGCCCAGGTGCGCCGCACGCGCCACACAACGGATTACCCTCCACGCCGAGCGCGGCTGTTGCGACGTCGCGGTGCTTCGACCGCGAGAATCAAACGGCGCGCGGCTGCTGTCCCTGGGCACCCCGGGCGGCAACCCAGAACACACCCCTGAGGCGGTCCCAGAGGGTTGCGGTCTGGGCTGCCGTCTGGGACTCCGCGAGGCGCCGGATCTGTTCGGCCAGCTCGGCGATGCGGCGGTCCTGCTGATCCGCGAGTTCGGCGATGCGCCGGTCCTGCGCGTCGAGCCGCTCGGTCTGAACCGCGGGGAGCGTCGGGGCGTCTGCCGGGGTGTCGCTCGGGGTGCCCTTGAGGATGCGCTGCGCTTCCCGGCGCAGGGTCTCGGCGACGAACTGCGATTGCGACATGCCGGAACGCTCGGCGGCCTTGTTGACGAGCGTGCGGAACTCCGGTCCGAACTCGTCGCCTTTGAAGGTCAGCGTGGGCCGCAGATCCTTCTTCCTCTTCGGGGTGTCGGCTGGGGTATCCATGGGCGTGCCCTCCAGGTCGACCGGGTTGTGGTCGACAACCCGCCCAGCAGCCCACGAACTTGGCAAACGAACCGTTAAGCCGGCGTCCGCCACCGACAGCAGAACGGCCCGGGCGGTTGGGATCCGCACGAGCCCAAAGTCCGAAAGGGAAACGGCCGATCTCAGAACCGAGGATGCCCGGCCTGGGCGCTCGAGGCTGCTTCCAAACGGCGAGCGAATGGCTCACGCGGGCTCTTGAGACGTGCCGCGGGTTGTCAGGTGGGGTGTCCTGTGGGGTGCAGCCTCTTCGCAACCCCGTGATACCAATCCAGTGACTGGAACCGATGCGCCGCACGGTCCAGCCCTGCCCCAGGGCGTGCTCGCACATCTTGATACGTGGGTAGGCCAGGCTCCGCCGTTCGGCTCCCGGCCTACC
>DATADF010000184.1:0-5503 GCA_036258695.1 Actinomycetota bacterium | reverse complement strand
AGCAGATCGCCGGTCGCAGCTCCTATGCCGGTGCGCACGGCATGGCTCTTGCCCCGGTTGCGCTCGTGGCTGATCAGCTTGACGCGGCCCTCATCGACGAGATCCGAGATCGTGCTCGCGCTCCCGTCCGTGGATCCGTCGTCCACGACGATGATCTCCAGCTCGAGCGGAAGCTCGACCTTCAACAGTCGGTCGAGCGACTCGCGCAGGCGCTCCGCCTCGTTGAAGACCGGGACTACGACGCTCAGGGTGTCGGGGCTTGCCATATGAGCCAGGTTATAAGAATCGCTACGCGATTCGAGCGATGAAGTCCTCCAGCTGACGGAGATTGCGTACCTGCACCATCTCGTCGACCCACGGTGCGTAGCGGGAAACGACCGAATCGCCGGTGTCCCAGTCGCCCCGCGGCTCCGGGTTCAGCCAATGCAAGCGACGGGCCCGCTCGGCGAGCTCTCGCAGCACACTCTCCCTAGGATCGCGGTAGTTGTTGCGCGCGTCTCCGAAGATGAGAACCGTGGCCTTCGGGCCTAGATCGCGGCCGTAGAAGTCCCTGAACTTCATGAGCGATGCGCCGTAGTCGGAGTGGGCCTCGTGGCGGACGATCTCGGCCTCGCGGTTCATTCGATCCACCGCCGCGACAAAGTCCTCGTGGTCGAAGAAGCGCGTCACCTCGTCGAGGGTGTCGACGAAGCCGAACGAGCGGACGCGCGAGAACTGTGCGGACAGGGCGTGGGTCAACATCAGGGCGAAGCGGGCGAAGCGCCCGACCGAACCCGACAGGTCGCACAGGACGAAGAGCTCGGGCCGGTGGGGGACGCGGTGGCGAAAGGAGACATCGAAGGGGACTCCTCCGCTCGAGAGCGAGTGCCGCAACGTCCGCCGTACATCCAGGGAGCCGCGCGAGGCGCGCCGGCGCTTGGCGGCAACGCGCGCCGCGAGCTTGCGCGCCAGCGGCCTGATCGCTCGTCGCAGAGCGGCGAGCTCGGCCTCCGTCGCCGAGAGAAGGTTCAAATCCTCCGGAAGAGGATCGACCGCGTAGCCGGCGACCGTCTCCGGCCCCCGCTCCGCCGCGGCGCGCCGACGCGTTTCGTTGAGGACCAGCGAGCGGAATCTTCGGAGTCCCCGCTGGAGCTCGGAGACTCGCAAGCGCGCCTCCAGCGGAGTCGCCTCGGCCTGTGCCTCATCGATCAGGCGCGCGAGCAATCCATCGAGATCGAGAGCGCGGACCACCTGATACTGCGAGTACCAGCTCTGGGCCGCCCCGCTGCCGACTCTTCCGAAGGCGGAGACCGCAGCGATCGCCAGCGGGCCGAGCGTGTGGACGTCGCCGCCTCGTAGCGCTTCTTCCACCTGCGCCCGAAGGTCGTCCGCACCCGATTCCGCGTCATGCCCTTCGGGCGGCTCTAGCGTTCCGGGCCGCGGCGGGAAGTACAGGTCGAACAAGGTCTCGAAGGCGGGCCGTCCGGCCTCGCTTTTCACGAGCGTCAGAGCGAGAACCGCTTTCGTTGCGTCCCGGTCTAAGTCGATCTGCCGAAGGCCCTGCAACGCGTCGAGCTCCTCGCTGACCGCTACAGGCACCCCGGCCGAACGCAGCGCGCCGACGAAATCGAGAACGCGATCGAGCACGCTACGTGCCGCGCGCGAGCTTCAGGTGTTCGGCCGTGCGGTCGAGGTCCGTGCGGTACTTGAGCAGCACCGGCAGGGTCTGAGCTATCGCGCTTTCGTCCACGGTCTCGATATTCAGCTCCACAAGCGTGCGCGCCCAGTCGAGCGTCTCCGCGATCGAGGGCGCCTTCTTGAGGTCGAGCTCACGGATGGTGTGTACGAGCCGGACCACCTGCTCGGCAAGGGCCTCTTCGATGCCGGGCACGCGCACCGCAACGATCTCCCGCTCCCGCTCGATACTCGGGTAGTCGAGATAGAGATAAAGACAGCGTCGCTTGAGGGCCTCGCTCAACTCCCGCTCATTGTTCGACGTAAGGATCACGAATGGTCGCAGCGTCGCTTGGACGGTGCCCATCTCGGGGATCGTCACCTGCCAGTCCGATAGGACCTCAAGGAGCAAAGCCTCGGCCTCGAAGTCGAGCTTGTCGATCTCGTCGACCAGAAAAACAACGGGGTCCTGCGAGCGGATGGCGTGCAGGATCGGACGCTCGAGCAGGAAGGGCTCGCTGAAGATGTCCTCGGACAATGCGTCCCACTCGCGGCCCTCGTCGGCCTGGATACGAAGCAGTTGCTTTCGGTAGTTCCACTCGTACAGGGCCTTGGCCTCGTCTACTCCCTCGTAGCACTGCAGTCGCAAGAGCCGCAGGCCGAGCGAAGCTGCGATGGCCTTGGCCAGCTCGGTCTTGCCCACTCCCGCGGGGCCTTCGACGAGCAACGGCTTCTGCAGCCGGTCGGCCAGGAAGACGGCGGTCGCGATCCCCTCATCCGCGAGGTAGCTCGCGGACTCGAGTTGCGCGCGCGCTGCATCGATCGAATCGAAGTGAGGTTCGCGTGATCCCTCTTGACCGCTCACACAGGAATCCTAGGTCGCGCTGCCTCTAACGCCGCGGCCCACTTTCTCGATCATGTATGAGAGCTCGGACTGCAGCGCGTCGGCTTCGTCTATCGAATCCGCAATGGAAACGGCCCCGCACTTGCCGTGCTCCTCGAGAGCTCCCAAAAGGTGCAGCGTGACTCCGGTCCCCGACCTCGGATCGAACGCTAGATCGCTCGCGCGCAACGCCTCGATCACATCGTGTGGACGCAGTCCCACGAAACTGGGGGATTTCAGGTTGTCGGTGGCCACGTAGTGCTTGATCGCGCCGCCGGCCATTAGCTCGCCGGTCTTCGCGTCGAGCGCACCACCGGTCACGCTCGCGGCGGTGAGGAACGGATGCGTCGTACCCCCGATCCGCAGATTGATCTCGCTGAGGAAAACCTGGAGGCCTCCCGAATCCGGCACGACCATGAAGTCGATTCCGAAGAAGCCGGTGACTCCCTCGTGCGCGAGCGCGCTCCCGATCTTGAGAGCCTGGTCCGCTACGGCACCGCGATATTCCGGATGGGCCGGAAAGCTGCACCCGAGATACACCTGCCGGGCCGGGCCCCCAAGCCTTTGATCATGGGTCGACACCAGCGTGCAGATGCCGTTCTCATCGATGCGCATCTGTGCGCTCGGCGACACGGCCTGGGGATGCGTCACCAACTCCTCGACGATGGCCCCGTCGGCCAACATCTTGGGCAGATATGTCTCCCACGACTCGCCGGTGCCGCAGAACAGCGCGTCGGACCCTGTTACCGCACCACTCATGCCGTCGAGGTTCACGATCACGTTTCCTTGTCCCGAAAAGCCCTCGTTCAGCTTGACGACCACTCCGGCAATCCCCGGTCGTCGCCTGCGCAAAGCCTCGATCTCCCTTTCGAGGTCCTCTGGCGAGCGCAGTTCCTCGGCTCCGTCGAGCGTCGCTACGCCTGCCTGGCGTGCGAGGCGGCGGGCACCACTCTTGGATCCGAGATGCGTGAGCTCGGGCCGGGGGCCATAGAGAGGCAGTTCGAGAACCTCCGCGATCTGGGCTTCAGCACCGGTGACGTTGAACGGCAGGAGGTACGCCGGATGGCGGATACGTTCCTTTATGCCATCGAGCACCTCCCGACGGCCGAGGAGTTTCTGGCTCAACGACCCGAGATTGCGATCGTCTAACGCAAACAGATGCAGACGGTCCCGCGCCCCTGCAGGGTCGGGCAGGAAGCTCAGGTAGTAGTCGACAATCGTCGGCTCGATCGGGATCGAGGTGATGTAGATGAGCTCCAGATCGGGATTGCCGAGCCACAGCGCAGTGCAGAGCAGGCGCGTCTCGTAGTGAAGGATGGCGGTGATCTTGCGGAGCTCCTCGGGAGGAAAGCTCAGCGAAGGAAGCACGACGATGGTTCCGCGATCGATACCGGCGAGCATGCTGCAGCCTAGCCTCGTGCCCGCGCCCGAACGTCGAAGGTGTCGCACTGGAGCACAAATATTGTGCTCCACTACGCCAACTTGGATATTCCGTACGCCCTGAAGCGTTGAGGGAAGAAGGGTCCGATATCCTTCCCTTCTCCTGGCGGGATGCCCGAGCGGCCAAAGGGAGCGGTCTGTAAAATCGCCGGCTAACGCCTACAGAGGTTCGAATCCTCTTCCCGCCACCAACGCAGCTCTCGCCTCGGCAGAACTTTTCTCTTGAGGTTCGCGGGCCCAGCTCCCCGACGTAGAGTTCGCGCGAACCCAGGGAGCTCGTAAGGGAGGTTGGAGCCTGTGCAAATTAGAGCTGAGGCAAGTTGGCGGCGAGTCCTGACGGTCTGCATCTCTCTGGTCGCGCTTGCGGGTGCAGCCCTTCCGGGAGAGGCCCACAGTCGTCGCCCCAGGCGGATCGAGCTTCCGAATGGGTTCCAGCCCGAGGGGATCGAAACACGTGGCAAGGCAGGCTTTTTCGTGGGGTCGATTCCAACCGGTGCGATCTACAAAGGGAATCTGAAGACCGGAGAGGGCTCGGTATTCATAGAGCCGCCGGAGGGGCGTAATGCCATAGGCCTCGCGCTGCGACAGGGAGTTCTCTTTGTGGCAGGCGGGCCCACCGGAGATGGTTACGCGTACGACGCCTCCACCGGGGACGAGGTCGCGGCTTTCAACTTCACCGATGGAAATGCCTTTGTGAACGATGCGGTGGCAACGGAGGACGCGGTCTACTTCACGGATTCGATGAACCCCGTGTTCTACAAGGTCTCGATCGAAGGCCGATCGGGCTTCGGGGATCCGCAGTCAATCGGTTACAGCGGCGACCTCGTTTACCAGGAGGGTTTCAACGCGAACGGGATCGAGGCGACACCAAATGGCCAGAACCTCATCGTCGTCCAAAGCAATACCGGGAAGCTGTTCAACGTGGACCCAACCACCGGCGAGTCCTCGGAGATCGATCTCGGCGATCAGACCGTACCGAACGGCGACGGGATCCTGCTGGATGGACGGGACGTGCTTTGGGTGCTGCAGAACAGGGACAACACCTTGACCAAGATCGTCCTTCAACCCAACCTGAGCTCCGGCGAAGTCGTTAGTCGAAAAGTGATCCGAGGAACGGATGTGCCCACGACGCTGGCGCGCTCACGCTCTTATTTGGCACTCGTCAACGCTCGCTTCGGGCATGAGTCACCAGAGACGACGGACTACTGGGTTACCCAGATCAGGAGACCACTCAGCTAATCCGCGCCCTCGGTAGTGGTCTCCGACAAGTCAAAAAGAAGGCGGCCCAGCTTCGAATTCGGATCGACCCCGAAGCCCGCGCCGATCGGTGAGATGCGGACGTCACCTGCGAATCCTTCTTCGAAACCGGCGTTGCCCAGAGCCGCGGCCAGTGCGGCCTCGGCTACCAAAAGGACCCCACCCGTCGGTGAGGAGCCCGACGCCCACAGCGACTCGCCGGGAAGTCTGAGCTCGGATAGATCAGGAGCGAGGTAATCCCCGAAGCGGCGCCTAGCCGTCAGCCGATCG
>DATADF010000183.1:0-9044 GCA_036258695.1 Actinomycetota bacterium | reverse complement strand
AAGTTGCGACGAGTTCGAACTGACCGTTGATCTGCCACAGGGGGCCTGGGCGAAACCGGGCGGGGTGCAAATCGGGATCCAGTGGCCCGACGAGGCCCAAGACCTGGATCTATTCGTGTACGACGAGGCCGGCGGATTGATCGCCCAATCGGATGGAGTCTTCGCCTCTACCGCAGAGTCCGTGATCCTGGAATCTGCGGCAAACGGCGTGTATCGCGTTGTCGTGTCCCCGCGCTTTACGGAGGGGCTTAGCTACATCGGTCTCGCAGAGGTGGAGCACCTCCCAGCGGTCAAGCCGGCGCGGCGTCTGCTCCCCAACCTGATCTCGCTGGAACCGCGCAACTTCTTCTTTGCCACGGGCGCTTATCTCGTCGACCCTGGAGTTTCCGCGTCGAGCTGTTACCCAGAGGAAATGATCGAGGACGGCGCACGCCGCTGCATGCGTTTCGATCAGATCATCGCCAACGTCGGGGATGGGCCTTTCGAGCTTCGTTACCGAATGGACGGGTTGGGAACCGAGCAGAACCTCACCCAACGCATCTATCACAGCGATGGCAAGTTCACCGATCGGCTTGCCGACGTCTACGAGTTCCATGCCGCACACGCCCACTTCCACTACGCGAACTTCGCCCAGTCGTTGCTATGGAGATCAAACCGAGAGGGCGAGAAGCTCGGGTCCAAACCGGTAGTCGAGGGGAAGAAGAACGGCTTCTGCATGATCGATGTCGAGAACGTCGGCTTCGGCGAGAAGGGCGACGCGGCACGGACGTATTACTTCCCCCGTTGCAATGCGCCTACCGAAACCGAAGGCTCCAACGTATACATGGTGAATGGGATCTCGGTGGGCTGGGCGGACGTCTACAACTGGTTTCTCGCGGATCAATATCTCGAGGTATCGGACGTCGAGGACGGCTACTACTTAGTTGAGACGGTCACCGATCCAGCGCGAACGGTGGTGGAATCGAACGAGCGCGACAACGTGACATCGGTGCTGATCCAATTGTGCGGGGACCAGGTCGAGCTCGTAGGCAGCGACGACAACTGTCCCTAGCGACACTTAGACATTTGTTGGTAGTGCGATGGGCTGTCGCGCTAGTTGGCTGTCGGGACTTGGCGCGGGCAGACTCTCGGGGGTCCCCTAAGAACGAAACGGCCTGAGGGCCAGACCGTACTGTCCTATGCGCGCAACTTGGAAAACCCGCCGACGAGATAATCGAGTCGCCATGAGAGGGGTCTTCGCAAAGAGTCGAGTCGCGGCGCTAGCCGTCGCCGCCCTCCTGGCTAGCTCAATGCTCGGTCCGAGCCAGTCCTTGGCCCGACAGCCTGGCCATCCTCCGCCGGCTGTTATCGCTGTGCCGGGAGAGCTCGGGCTCAACGTCTTCCACGAGGATTTCCTCTTACTCAAAGGCATGAAAGTGCCGCCTGATGTTCCGAACTTCACTCCCGTGCCGTTGCCGCGCGAGGGCACTTTCGAGCAGCGTCTCCAGCAGGCCCGCCAAGGACCGCTTGGCGATATGGAGCCCGGCACTCTGTATTACTTAGTGGGAACGAAGCTCTTCGTCTATGCCCCCGAGGAACCCTGGGACCGCGACCTCTTCGCGCAAAGTCTTGACCATGGAACCGGGGTAGTCGGATCCGCGGTTGGAGCCGCCCACGGCACGAATCCGGATGGCTTCGCGGTGTTCGTATTCGGTCCGTATCGCTCGACGTGGGAATGGCTCGAAAAAGCGGATTGGATCGACGCTATCTCTACCAGCTATTCGCGCTTCGGCGAATTCAGCGACAACCGTCTGCGAACGTGCGTAGAAGCTCCCTACATCCGACGAATTGTCGAGCGCGGGCGACTCGTTTTCAGTGCCGCGGGCAATGCGGTGCCTCCAGGTGGTGAAGTTCTCTCACCGTCTGGCGCGCCCGCGGCATATCAAGTGGGCGGCGTCGATGATGAGGGCCGCAGTTATCTGCCGGATCCCACCGGCGACGGAGCTTGCTGCACAACGACGCGCCCCTACGAGACCGGCGACCGCTTTGACTTTCAGTCCACTCATCCGAGTTCGGTTGAAGGTTCGGAACGTTTCGGAGGGACCTCCGGCGCCACTCCCAGTACTGCGGGTCGGGCTACGGAGCTAATTCAATTTGCCCGATCTCTTCTCGGATCTAATTGGTCCGGAGTCCGAGATGGCGTACTGGCTGCGCGCACAGGTAGAGGACAGGTGCCGGCGTCCGGCCCCCTTGCGGATGGTGACTTGACGAATCAAGAGCTGATTGACGTGCTTCATCACACGGCAGCGCCGGCGGAGACGGCCAGCCCCATCAGATATCTAGTTGAGGGATATGGAGCCCTAAGTGAGGACACCGTCGACCTTGCGAAAGCGGTTTTAGCCGGAGAGCAAGAGCCCCCGGATCGTGAACAGGAAGACGTCATGCACGGTCTTGTGGAGAGCTTGCGAACGGTGCTGTTCGACGACCTGCGCTGCGGCTGAACTAGTCACCTGCCGTCGCAGGCCTTGCAACGGCGGAGTCGAGCGGATCGGCTCACGGGATTTCCCATGGATTGTCAAAGGTGTTGAAATATCGTCCCTGTGCTCAATGGTGAGCCGCGGCCGGGGGTCGCGGATGGATGGGGGATATGACTGAACTCGAGGGAGTGGGCACCGGCCCCCTGGGCCCATCAGATCTGACCGGGCGAATCCTCATTGCCGAGGACGAGCCGGACATGCGCACGCTGATCTCGATTGTTCTTGAAGAGGAAGGCTTTGAGGTAATCGAAGCTCGGGATGGCGAAGAAGCTATAAGCGGCGCGCATGAGCACAAGCCGGATCTCATCCTTCTTGACGTCATGATGCCCAGACTCAATGGGCTAGAGGCTTGCCGGCGACTGAGATCGGATCTGGAAACGTCAACTACCCCGATCATTCTGTTGTCCGCAAAGGCCAGTTTGAACGACACGGTTGCCGGCCTTTCGCATGGAGCCGATGACTACATCGTTAAGCCTTTCGACCCCATCGAGCTGGTAGCCCGGGTTCGCTCGACCCTCAACAGATCGCGGCAGATGACCGCCGTGAGCCCGTTGACTCACCTTCCCGGCAATGCCCAGATCGCCTTCGAGATAGCCAGGCAACTTGAGGCCAAGGACTCGTCAAAGATCGCTGTTCTCCACCTCGATATCGATTACTTCAAAGCATTCAATGACTACTATGGATTCGCGCGCGGAGACGAAGCCATCAAGCTCCTCGCGAGATCCGCAATGGACGTTCTGCATCGCTTATCGCCCGATAAGAGCTTCCTAGGTCACTTGGGAGGCGATGACTTCATCGCGATCACGGACCCCACCGAGGCTGAAACGGTGGCAGCAGCGATGATTGAAGACTGGGATGTGTCTATCCGCAATCTCTGTGATCCCGACGATCTCGAGCTTGGCTATCTCGAAGTGCGGAGTCGACTGGGGGAGCTGCGACGCTTTCCGATACCAACGCTATCGATTGGGATCGCCAGCAATGTGCACCGTCCGTTGAAGACCCACCGGGAGATCTCCGAGCTCGCTGCCGAGATGAAGAAGTTTGCGAAATCCCAGACCGGATCGGTGTATGCGGTGGACAAGCGGAAAGAGCCCTTCCCGCAGCCGACCAAAGCTGAGGCGGCTCTGAGGATTCCAACTCCCTGAGGTCGATGCGATCCTTCGAGATCGCGAGCACGTGGCGCCAAGCCAGACCGAACTCCTAGACGGTGGCGGAGGCCATGGGAGTGGACGGCTCGGCCTGAGCAGGAGCGCCGGGCCGTCCGCCGAAGCTTCCAGGGCATTCGGAGACCGCAAGGGGGATTCAATGAAGAGATTTACAGGAATTCTGATTTCCAGCGTTCTGCTCATGTCGTTTGCGGGGTTCTCGACGCCCGTGACGGCGCAGGAGGCGCCCCCTCCCGCAGAGCCGATGGTCGTCGGGACAGATCCGGCCGATGATTGGGGGTCGGAGGTGGGTCCCGTGCAGCCCATCGGAGACGCCTTAGGCCAGGAGCTTGTCGAGGCATCCATCGGGATGGCGGACCCAGAGACGATCAACTTCATCATCAAGGTGAACAGCCTGCCCTCCATTGGCGGTATGCCCGAGATGTCCCGTTACAACTGGGACATGATCGTCGACTCGACGGCTTTTCAGCTAACCGGCGCGTACACCGAGTACCTCCGCGGGATTTGCAACCCGCTGCACACGAACTCGTGCCCTCCACCGCAGGATCCCGGCATGCAGCCGTTCTTCGTCCGACAAGGGTCCTGCCTTGTCGGCGAGGAGTGTCACGTCATAGGTCGCGTTCAGGCCACGTTCGACCAAGGGGCAGGCACGATCACGATTCCCGTGCCTCTGGAGCTACTTGAAGCTGAGCCGGGATCAGTGATCGCCACCGGTGCCTCTAGCTTCGGCCCGGCCATCTACGCGGCGCCGGCCCTGTTTGTCAGCAACACGGCGGCTCCGTCCGACACCATGGTCGTGGATCAAGCTTTCACCATCCCGTCGGAAGAAGAGCCCGAGAAGCCCAAGAAGAAAAAGAAGAAGGGCTAAGAACTCTCCAGAATTCGCCTTGGAGGACGCGCGTATGACGCCGCGGCCTCTAGGGAAGGGCCTCGATTCTCTTGAGATGCAAGGCCGAACTTCTAGTCACTTCGGTCGTTGGATGAGATAGCACGAGCGACGGAGGTGGGAGATGAAGTCAGGACTGAGGACGTTCCTTGCCGGAGCCGTAGTCGGATCGATGTTTGCCGCTGCTCCGGCGGTGGCCCAGGCCGTAGCGCGCTATGCGAGAAATTCCGACAAGGTCGACGGCTTTCACGCTGTGGCGCACAACGAATCACGAGCAGCGCGGGCTGGTCGACTCGTGGCTACGAATAGCGAGGGACGCTTTCCCAAAGCATTGCTCGGTAAGGCTCCCGATGCCGACCGAGTAGATGGGATCAGCTCGGAGGCTCTCGTTTCGGATTGCAGCGAAGGCGCCTTGCGGGGGCACGCGACGGTGCCGGCAGACATAGGTTCGAGCTTTGAGCGAGTTCCGGGGTTCGGTACTAGCTTTGGCGGACCCGTCGATCCGTCGGGGACTAACTGCCACCTGCTTCCTGCCGAAGCCAGGCATGTCGCCACCGGGGTTTACGAAGTGGATCTTGGCTTTGTCGCCTGGGATTGCTCCTCTGCTGTTCCGGACGAGATCTTGAGCGCGTTAGTGACTCCCATGGGATCGGGGGCCGCGCCTCGGATTGCGACCTATCGCCCCCTGTGCGGTCCCTCGGGTATCCATGTCGAAGTCCGGATCGTGGATTTGCAAGGACAGCCGAGGGATAGCTCTTTTGTGATCGCGTTCATCGATGAAGCTGGGATTCCTATCCCTTAGGGGCGAATCGGTCCCGGATTGCTTCCACGATCTCTTCGGGCGCGTCCTCTTGTAGGTAATGGCTGGCATTTCGCAGTGGCACGACATGAACATCCGAGAAGACGTCTTCGATACGGGAGATCGTGCGCGGCCTAAAGGCCATATCTCTCAGGCCCCACACGATCAGGACCGGCTTGGAACCAAGCTCTCTGGGCACGCTGGCCCACAGCTCCTCCAGCAAGGGACGGGAATTCATCAGTTCGCGTGGGAAGACCGCCACCCCCGTGCGCGCCGCCGGCGATGGCTGCACCTTGCGGTAGTGGTCCATCACATGCGGCGGAGGTCGACGTGCATGCCCCATCGGATAGAGCCGTTCAACGAAGAAGTTGTTCTCGATGATCTGGCGCTGCATGAACCCACTCGACATGATCTTGCTGAAGAACTTCACATTGAGCTCATCCAAGGGCCAGAACCAGGTGTTGCCGAGAATGAGTCCGCGCACGCGCGGGGCGCGATCGCACGCCACCTTCAGCCCAATCGGGCCACCCCAATCCTGGAGCATCATTAGGAAGCCCTCGAGGTCGAGATGGTCGGTGAGCTCGCCGACGACTTGGGCGTGCTCTATCGGCGTGTAGCCGTAATTGTCGGGGCGATCGGACAGCCCGAATCCGGGATAGTCGATAGCGATACAGCGAAAACTGTCGCTTAGTCCCTTGATGATGTCTCGATAAAGGAAGCTCCACGTTGGGTTGCCGTGCAAGAACACGATCGGGGAGCCCGACCCCTCATCGATGTAGTGGACCCTGCCCGCCGAACTCTCGAAGAAGCGGGACTCGAACGGGAACAGACTCGGATCGGGCCGAAAGTCGATGTCCACACAAGCATCCTCACATCCCTATGGAAGGCAGCTCTTCGACTTGGGGACCTGGGTCGGCCTCGCGCACCCAGAAGGAGGGAGGGTCACTGGCGGGAAAGGAATCCCTGCCGGCTTCGTCGATCAGTTCATCTGGGGTCAAGACGACGGCGGGTCGGGCTTGTGCATCTTTACTCGGATCGGAGGCCATGCTCATCTCCCCTCGCCATGACGACAGATAGAGACGCGTGAGAACCGCAATCCGATCCTCGAAACTTCTTTGCCAGCAGGAGTGTGACGATCGAGGACGTCAGAGTCGTTATCTGAAGAAGCAGGAACACGGCGTCTCCTCGCTGAAGCGCCACCGCTCCGAGAAGCGCGCCGCTCATCAGCCACATCCCCCACGCCCGGGTGCTCACTCCGCCTGCGCAGTGCTCTCGCCACATGTGCACGATCTGCGGGACGTAGGCCGCTACCGAGATCCCAATCCCTGCAACTCCGACGAGCTCCAACATTGCGTTCTCCGTCCTCGAGGGGGCCGGAGATATGTGCCGGCCCCCTCGATCTCATTCAGCCACCTCAAGAACTGCTAGTGGCAGCAGCACTCCGCGACCCCGTCCGCACACGTGCTGGTCTCACGCAGGGAGGCCTCGGGGTCCGCGGCTCTCGCGGGGATCACTGCTGGCGAGCCCACTTGCGGCTTCCTTCCACGGAGCCGCGCGTTTTCACGCACTTTGAAGAGCCCCAAAGCCGCGGCCATGCCGCCGGCTGAGACCATGGGGATGGCTAATTGGACTGCTTCATGTACCTCGTGCATGGTGATGCTCCTTGCTATCTGACGATGGCGCAGCCGAACGGCTGCGTTTCAGGAACTTCGACCTCGTGCTCATCGACGAGCGCCGCGATCGCATCCCTTAGCTCGCGTGTCGTGACGTTCGCAGGATCGCGCGAATCGTCGATTCGACCTCGGTAACGGAGTTTCCGTTCACGATCGAACACGAAGGCATGGGGTGTCGCGATCGCTCCGTAGCTGTGCGCGACGCTCCCATCCTCATCCTTGAGGTACGGGAAGTTGTAGCCGCTGTCCTCTGACCTCGCGGCCATCTCGGAATAGCTGTCGATGGGGGAGAGGTGCGGGTTGTTCGAGTTGATCGCGACAAGCTGGACGCCACGTGCTGCGTATTCCGCCTGCAAATTCACGAGTCGCTCGTTATAGACCCGCACGGTCGGGCAGCCGTTCGAGATGAAGACGAGGGCAAGCACCGAACTTGAGTCGAAGTCGCTCAACGAGTACCTCCGACCGTCTGCCGACTTAAGATCGCCAAACGATGGAGCTGTCTCGCCGAGAGGCAGCGACTGCGTTGTAACCGCCAACATAATGCGACTCCCTACGCCGCGAACTTCTGGGGAAACTGCTTCATGATTCCCTCGGCCAAAGCGTCCGCGAGTGTCAGAATCTCGGTGAGGATCTGGTCGAAGATCTGAGCGTCCTTCTCGTAGTCCTTCTCGAGCCGCGCGATGACTTCTTCACGCGTCAGGGAAAGGTGAAGGTTGAGCAGATCCACGACCACCTTCTCGGGCCAGTAGCTGTTGGCCCCGCTCAGAAAGGCAGCGATGTCCGCGGCGTTTTGATCCCAGGCCTTGTCGTGCACGGAGAAGTTCTCCTGGTCACCGGACTTCGCGGCCGCGACCAGATCGACGGCGATCATGATGTGCTGCTTGAGCAACTCGGTCAGCTTGGCGCCCGCAGCTTCCCCGTAGAACGGCACGATGGCGCCGCCGATGTCTTCTTGGTTTTTCAGCAGCCGGGTGGCCGCCGCCTCGACCTCTGGCCGATCGTCGACGGCCGCGATCACGTACTGACGAGTCCAGATCACGTGGTCGGTCCAGAGCCGCTGGAGGGCTCTGGTCAACGAGAATCCAACTTCCGTCACTCCACTCTCCTTTTGATTGGTTCGCTTTCTCCACTGAAGCAAGCTCATGTGATCTCCCTGGTTCCGAGCCGTCCTCCCGGACGGCCTGAGGCCTACCGAGTCCTGTGGGCCCGTTCGAATACGCATCACCTCCTCAGATCTAAGACTAAAAATACTTAGTGTTAGAAGCTGAAGCTACGGCCGGAGGCGGGATGTTGTCAAGCGGGAATTGGAAAAAAGTCTTGGCGCAATTGGAAATTGGCGCCTAAGCCAGTCTGTGGACCAAGAAGAGGGGGTGTTAGGAGGGGCGGTGGATCAGATCACGCACCCAGGATGCTCACGTAGATGCCCCGCGGACGGGGGTGGTCGAGCTCGAGAAACAGAATTCGTTGCCAACGTCCCAAGAGGAGCTGCCCATCGGCTACTGGAACCGTCTGCGAGGTGGGGTTCAACAGGATCTGGCGGACGTGCGCGGAGCCATTTGCCGGTTCGTTCGGACCTTGCAGATTCTGCGTTCGCCGACTGAGGTCATCGTGCGCGTAATAGCCATCGGGAACTAGGTGGTTGAGCGTCCACGCCAGATCTTCACTGAGACCATCCTCCAACTCATTGATGATCACGCCGCAGGTCGTGTGTCGACAGAAGATGTTTACGAGGCCCTCACGTATCCGCGACGTGCGAAGCAGGCTCTCGACCTCTTGGGTCAGGTCGACGACCGCAAACCGGCGGGGCGCCTCGACCGTTACTTCCGAAGTGAACTTGCTCACTACAGGTATAGACATGAAGATTCTCCGCGTTCAAGATCAAGATCTAGGTGCCGCAAGATCGTTGCCGCCCGCGCGCGCGCCAAGTTGAATCCGGCCGGCGACGAACCCTCCAGATCTCGGCCGATAGTCGACAGCACGCATGCTCGCTGTGGCCCAGGCAGG
>DATADF010000182.1:0-4209 GCA_036258695.1 Actinomycetota bacterium | reverse complement strand
CTTCATCGCTCGAATCGCGTAGCGATTCTTATAACCTGGCTCATATGGCAAGCCCCGACACCCTGAGCGTCGTAGTCCCGGTCTTCAACGAGGCGGAGCGCCTGCGTGAGTCGCTCGACCGACTGTTGAAGGTCGAGCTTCCGCTCCAGCTGGAGATCCTCGTCGTGGACGACGGATCTACGGACGGGAGCGCGAGCACGATCTCGGATCTCGTCGATGAGGGCCGGGTCAAGCTGATCAGCCACGAGCGCAACCGGGGCAAGAGCCATGCCGTGCGCACCGGCATAGGAGCCGCGACCGGCGATCTGCTGACGATCTTCGACGCCGACCTCGAGTACGACCCCGAGGATTACGTCGAGCTGCTGGAGCCCATCCTGAACGGCCGCGCGGAGGTCGTCTACGGCACGCGCAGCTTCGGCTCCCATACCGCGTTCTCGTTCTGGTACGTCATCGGCAACCGCTTCCTGTCGTTCTGGGCGAGCTTCCTTTTCAACACGTGGCTCTCGGACATCGAGACCTGCTTCAAGCTCGCTCCCCTCGAGGAGTGGCGCGCCGTTGACCTGCGGACGGAAGGGTTCGGAATCGAGGCCGAGGTGACGGCGAAGTTGCTGCGGCGGGGGCACCGCATCTACGAAGTCCCAATCAGCTACCAGGCCCGATCCCGCGCCGAGGGCAAGAAGTTGAATTGGACCGACGGTATCCAGGCCCTCTGGATCCTGCTGCGGGTACGTCTTTTCCGCCGCTGACGGCGGCCGGCTAAGGGAAGAGGGCCCGGCGACCGAACGTTATTCTGAGGGCCTTCCGCCCCCTTAGCTCAGACGGCAGAGCGTCTCCATGGTAAGGAGAAGGTCCACGGTTCGATTCCGTGAGGGGGCTCCCTGATCGATTGTGCGCTGAGTGCCGCTAGGCGCAATTGAGCGCACACTCGACGGGCATGGCGGCGTAGCTCAGGGGCAGAGCAGGCGGCTCATAATCGCCGAGTCGGTGGTTCGAGTCCACCCGCCGCTACGGTCTCTGCCGGCCCCCGCTAGGGGGCTGAGCAGGGATTTCCTTAACTTGGGCCTTCTCAGACCCGACACTTATGTGGGAGGTTATTCACAAGATGGCCCAGCGCTACTGCTCCATCTGCCATGCCGATGTAGAAGACGTCGGCGGTTTTTGCCTGCTCGGGCACTCCCTGAAGCTCGCGCCCGAGACCGCATCCTTCGGCGAGCTCCGCCAAGAAGTCGATCGCTCGTTCGAGGAAGCCCGGGCCAAGCTCGCTGCTTTGGTTAATGGCGACGATGAGCCGCCGCCTCCTCCTCCGGCCCAGAGCCACCGCTCTGCCCCGGTCCGCTACGTAACCCCCTCTCGTCCGGCGGCCGCCCCGCCACCGGCGCGGGTTCACACGCCGGTCCCCGCGCCGAGCCCGGTGCACACGCCGGTCCCCAGTCAGGCGCCGCCCGTTCCGGCTCGCGTGCACACTCCCGTTCCGTCCAACGGCTCGGAGGAGCAGCCCGGGGACTCGGTATCCCGGCTGTGGCGGGCTTTGCAGGAAAACCAGACGCCGGTCAGCGAGGACCCGATCTCGGCGTTTGCCCCCCCGCCCCGGATGGATTGGGGGCCGAGCCGCTTCAAGCGCTCGCGCCGGGACAAATAGCGGCCCTCTATACTCTTTCTTTCATTCGCACGGCCCCCGAGGTGAACTTTGGCCAGTGATCGCCGCGTGCACGTCACGCTCGAGTGCACCACGTGCAAGAACCGCAACTACATAAGCGAGAAGAACCGGCACAACGACCGCGAGCGCATCGAGCTCAAGAAGTACTGCCGCTGGTGCCGCGGCCACACGGTTCACAAAGAGACCCGCTAGCCGGCCGTTCGGCCTCTTCCCACCAAGCCCTCCTAACAGCTCACGCGGGCTAGTCCCGTCGCGCCCTCGAAAACCCTCCTTTCGAGCCATCGAAGCGCGCCTCCCAAACCTCGATGAATAAGGCAGTCGTAGCGAATGGCTTCGAAGGAGGAGGAAAGATGCGAAAGGTAAGTCTCGTAGCGCTTATCGGCGTCGCTTTCGCGGCGTTGTTCTCACCGGCCAAGGCGGCCACCCAGGTTATCGACGCGACCCTCGCCCCGGGCGTGTCCATGACGGCGGTCCCGACCCCGAACATCAGCTGGGCTCTGGCGATGTCGGGCGCCAACACGACGTCGGGCGGCAGCATGACGGTCAGCGCCAACACGCCCTACACCGTCACCATGAGTGCGGAGAAGGACTTCCTCACCCAGCACAACGGCACCGGCTATGTGTCCGGCGGCTCGCAGCTGAGCTCGCCGCTCACCGTCACCGCTGCCCGGACCGGCGGCACCGCGGTGGTGCCCGGTGTCGGCCTGGTGCTCCCGGCCTCGACGATCGGAGGTCCGATCGGCACGGGCACGGGTCTCGGGACCGACACGTTCTCGCTGACCCTGTCACAGCCCACGGTCATCACCGACAAGGCGCTGCCGACGGGCCACACGTACCACAACGTCCTCACCTACACCGCCAGCGCCACCCTTTAGGTCACGAGGAGATACCAAGAGATGCGCCGTCGTCGGAACCACTTGCTGGTCGCCGCGACGGCGCTTCTCGCGCTTGCCGGTGCCCTAGCGTCGCCCGCGTGGGCTCAGGAGAGCGACATCCCAGGAGTGGAGATCACGCCGTCTAAGTTCATGCACGATCTCGAGGGCCGGGACTTCGCTCTGAAGATCATGGTCGTCAACCATGATCCCGTCGCTCACGCGATGGACCTCTACATCACCGGGCTCGGCCACGACCTCGACGGGTCGCCGCGGTTCATCGACCCGGCTAAGGAGCGCAACGCGATCTCGCTGCCTGTTCCTCAGCTCGTGTTGGGGCCCGGAGGTCGCCAAGAGCTCGTTCTGCGAGGTTCGATTCCGGCAGGTCGACGCTCGCTGTACGCCGCGGTGGTCGCGGAGTTCCAGCCGCCGGGCGAGGAAGCCACCCAACTGCAAGTGCGGTCGCGAGTGGCCGGGATGTTTCTGCTGCGCGGCCCCAAGCCGTGGATCAAGAAGGTGGATGTCGAAGACGTCGGATTGTTGCCGGCAGAAGAGGGAGTGACCGTCTACGCCGCGCTTGAGAACACCGGCAACGTGCATGTGTCGCCGCACGGAAGGGTTCGCATCTACAAAGATGATGTGCTCCTAGACACCGTCCCTCTTCCCGGTCAGATCGTGATCCCGGGTTTCGCACGTCGGCTGGTGGGGGCCTGGGTGCCGCCGCGCAACCTCGACGGCCCGGTGCGGCTGGAGACAGATATTTTCGGCCCCGAAGGCCACGGCTCGGCCACGATCTACTTTGCGAACGGCGACGCCGTTATTCCCTCGGCCGAAATCACGAACCTCTACGCCCACTCGGAAGACGGACACACAGAGGTCGTGACGTTGGTCACGAACACGGGGGAGACGCCACTTGATCTCGATCTCGGTATTAAGGCTTCGGAGGAGGGCGCCGTAGTGCGCACCGAGCGCACCGTGGCCGACCTGCAGCCGGGCGAGTCGCGCGAGGTCATCTGGACGCCCGAGCTCGACGATGGGCTCTATTTGATCAAGGCACGTGCCACAGTCGACGGCAAGGTCCTCGACGAGTCCGTTACCGGCGTCGAAGTGACCAGCGCTTTCAACTGGCTTCTTGTGATCGCCATACTGTCCTTGCTTGCGAACGCCTATCTGTTGGAGCGCCTACGTCGCTCTCGCAAAGCTCGCAGGTCGATGGTTGCGGTGGCTGAAGATGCGGTGTCGGAACGGCTGGCGGCCTAAGTCCACGCGGTTCTGGCCCACTCGATCGTTTTAGACAGGCCTTCGCGCAAAGGGACGCGGGGCTCCCAGCCCAGTGCGCGGCGCGCGAAGCTGATATCCGGACGCCGCATCTCCGGGTCGTCGACGGGGCGCTCGATGTAGGTGATGTCTGATCCGCTGCCGGCGAGATCCCGGATCGTCTCGGCAAGCTGCGTGATCGTGACTTCCTCGGGGTTGCCGAGGTTGATCGGCCCGATCTCGCTCGAATTGGCGAAGCGCCAGAAGCCCTCGATGAGGTCATCGACGTAACACAGCGAGCGCGTCTGGCTCCCGTCGCCGTGGACGGTGATCGGCTGATCCTTTAAGGCTTGATCGATGAAGGTCGGCACCGCGCGTCCGTCACGCCGCCGCATCCGCGGCCCCTGGGTGTTAAAGATGCGA
>DATADF010000181.1:0-6538 GCA_036258695.1 Actinomycetota bacterium | reverse complement strand
GCGGCAGATCGGTCACTGGTCGGGCGAGGCGCACGAGGTCTGGGAGGCGGACCACCATCCCGCATTCAGGCAGTGGAGCTCGAATGTCCTGGAGGCCACGGATGCGACGCCCGACGCGGTCGCCCGGATCCGTCGGCAATTCTTCTTAGCCACCGGGCCCCGAAAGCGATTCCTGGAAAAGACCCCGCGCAACTCGCTGAGGATCCCTTTTATCGAAAGGATCTTTCCGGATGCGCTGTTCGTCCATCTCAAGCGCGACGGGCGCGACAACGTCAACTCGCTGATCAATGCGTGGAGAACGCCCCGCTATCGGACCTACCAGTTGCCGGAGCCCCACCGGATTCCGGGGGTGGATCCCCACTGGTGGAAGTTCGTGCTGTACCCCGGATGGAAGGAGGATCGAGACGGACCTCTGCAGCTTGTCTGCGCGAAGCAATGGGTGTTTGCCAACGACCGCATCCTCGAGGCCCGACGAGCGTCTTCGGAGGAACGCTGGACGTCGGTGCGCTATGAGGATCTCGTGGCCGATCCGGTGGCGGCGGTGCGCCGACTGCTGGAGTTCGCCGATGTCCCATTCGACGACGACGTGGCACGGGCCGCCGCCGCGATTGGGGAGAGACCGGTCAATATCGTGACCCCACCCGAGATCGGAAAATGGCGGCGCGAGAACCCGGATGAGATCGCCGAGATCCTCCCGGTGATCGCCCCGACGATGAAGGCGCTGGGCTACGACATGAGAAACGAGAGCGTCAGGGATTGAAGACCCAAGAGCTGTCCTTCGATACCTCGACCCGCCGCTTCGTCGACCTGACCGACGACGTGAACAAGTTCGTGGCCGGCGAGGGCGATGGGCTCGTGCACGTCTTTCTCCCCCACGCGACCGCGGGCCTAGCCCTCATCGAGCTCGGTTCCGGATCGGAGGCTGATCTCGAGGAGGCCATCTCCCGACTTCTGCCACGGGATCACGCTTACGTTCACCACCACGGATCGCCGGGTCACGGCGCCGACCATGTGCTGCCCGCATTCCTCGCGCCGTCACTGACGCTGCCGGTCGTGGACGGCCAGGTCGTGCTCGGCACGTGGCAGAGCGTCGTGATGATCGATCTCAACCGCGACAACCCGAACCGGCATGTCCGCCTATCGTTCCTTTCGGGATGATCGAGTCAGAGGGGTCGCCGCCTGCGTCACCATCCGTCGATGACGCAGGTCGTCTGATGGCCGACGGGGATCTCTCGGCCAAGCCCCCGTACAGCGAGCACGCGGCGTCATTTCTGGCGACGGAGCACTGGAGCCTCCTCGCGACGCGCTCGATGCTCTGGAACGAGGCATTCAGCCGCGTCACCGTCTTCCTGACGGTACTGTCCGCGGCGATCGTGGCGTTGGCGCTGGTCGCCAACACGGCCGGATTCGGAGATGCCTTCGCGTGGTTCGCGATGGGGCTGGGGCCCCTGGTGCTGTTCCTGGGGATCACGACGAACATGCGGCTGGTCGACATCAACCTCGAGGAGTTCCTCTACGTGAGGGCGATGAATCGCCTGCGACACGCCTATGTCGACATGGCGCCGGAGGTGAGTCGCTATCTCAGTACCGGGTGGCATGACGACGCGCGCGGGGTGTTCAAGACGTTCGTCCTCGCGCAGACCGCGACACGGGAGACTCCCTTGGCCCATTTCTTCATCACGACTCCGACGGTCGTGTCGGTCGTCAATGCGGCCGTCGCTGCCGGTCTTTTCGGGCTGATAGCCCATCGCGCCGGGGCGGGGACGGGAGGCGTGGCCGGCGTGTCGATCGCCGTATTTCTCGTCGTAGCGGTTCTGCTGTTCTCGATGCAGTTCCGGAATCTCCGGGCGTTCGGGCGGCTCACACCGCGTTTCCCCTCGACCGAGGACGACTATGCCGACGAAATCCGCTTCACTCCTTTCTGAGCCGGGCAACGGGGAGGCCCCAGCGACTGAGGCGCGCGAGGACTCGCGCGGCCGTACCTGCGTTTGGATAGCGAAGCTCGTAGCCAAGCTGTTCTAGTTCGGGACCGGCTACGGCCTCGAAGATCTCTACATGGCGGGTGGGCATCTCGCGTTGCCATTCGCGGACGCCGGCCTTGGTCCCCTCGAGCAGGTGTGGATTGTTCTCCGCCGATCGTGCGAGCACCGCATCGCGCGCTCGCTCCGTGTACTGGAGCATCCCCTCGTCGAAGACAATGCCGAGGAAGTCGCACAGGATCCGTACCTGTGCGTGGGGCTCGGCCGTTAGATCTTCGTATCGCAGCTCCAGATAGCGGCCCTGGTCCAGCTTGCGCCCGGACTTGATCCCGGCGCCGACGCGCCTTCGCCACAGATCGGCCGCTTTGGCCACGTTCTTGGGGCCAAAGGGCACCCCCCCGTATGACAATGCGACGTTGCGGCCGTCGCGCACCAGATGCACGAAGCGTGCCTGCGGAAAGAGGTCGGCGAGGAAGTCGATGTGTTCCACATAGCGTGGCGTCTTGTCGCCAAACCTGGTCTTTCCTTGGACGTGAGCGTAGGCGCGATACGCGCCCTCGATCGCATCGGCGTATCGGACGCGCGCGGTGGTGTCGTCCAATTCATTGGCAACGGCCTCGATGGGAAGGTCCCACACCCGGAAGCGCTTGTGGCCGGCAAGAGCCTGTAAGAAGCGATCCCGATCCACGGTCTCCGCGCCGCTCCACAGCTCCACGATGAAGCGGGACTCGGGCGGCACCGCGATTTCGGGATGCGCATTCAGCATCAGACGCAGGAGAGTCGTTCCTGAACGCGCGGATCCGACTACGAAGAACACGGTGCTCGCCTAGAGATAGCCGAGGTCCTTCAGGTGCTGCTCGACCAGGGCTTCCTGTTCCTCCGTCATGCCTGAGTCGGTCGTTGCCGGCGCGGAAGAGATGTTCTCGAGCACCGAGTCAAGGTGGCTCGTGATCTCCGGGTGCTTGCTGGAGACGTCATGCTTCTCGTCCGGCGGCATGCTCCCGTTCAAGCGATACAGGCGCGGTGCCCCGTGCTCGCCCTCCTTTAAGAGCTTCCAGTCCGGCGTACGCACGCCGCGGATGCGGCGACCCTCCAGCTTCACTCCAACGGCTTCCATGTAGGCAGGCTCTTCGGGCATCTCCTCGCCTGCCATCAGCGGAAGCAGACTGCGCCCGTCGATGCCCGGGGGACTCTCGACCTCGCACAGCGCGGCAAGCGTGGGGAAAAGATCGATGTGCCGTACCTGCTCGTGCACTTCGGAGTGCGGTACACCGGCCCCCGCGAGAATCAGAGGCACGCGCACCAGATGTTCGTAGAGAGCAAAGCCGTGCCCGACCGCGAACGCAGCTAGCTTGTTGTCGAGGGCGGGCGCCCAGCGCGATAACCGAAGCTTGCGCCGCACTTTTCGCGTCGCTCCGATCAGTTTCATCTGCCGATTGGATTCCGGGTATTCCTCGCCGTGGTCCCCGGTCACTACGACAATCGAGTCGGCGCCTGCCGCTTCGAAAACCGGCGCGAGCCATTCGTCGGTCGCGGCGACGGCAGCTTCATAGCCTGCTCTGTCGAAGCGTTTGACGAAATCGGGAGGCGACCGAAAAGGACGGTGTACCTCCCAGATGTGCAGCAGCATCAGCCACGGCTCTTTGTAGTTGTTCATCTTCCCGATCGTCGACTCACGCCACGAAAAGAACGGCACCCGGTAGCCCTGCCGGTGATTCGCTTCATGGAACCCGCGCAGCACTCCCGTCTCGGGAAGCAGGGGGCCGGTCACCTCTGCATACGTGTGGTAGCCGGCTCGGCCGAACGCCTCGGCCAAGGTCGTGACGGATTCCGACAGCCGATATCCCTGGAGGCCTCGCACCCCATGCTTGGGTGGATAGCAACCGGTCAGGATCGATGAGAACGATGGCGTGGTGGTGGTCGTGGTGCAGATGCATTGGTGGAAGGCCGACCCGGTCCTGGCCAGAGCGTCGAAGTTAGGCGTGGCGATGCCGTCGCCGAACACCGCGTCCGCACGCAGCGAATCGACAACCAGGATGAAAACGTTCGGCTTGCTCACGGCTTTGCTCCGGTGCATTCGACGATGTCCGGCAGAGCACGACCCGGGAAAACTCCGCGGAAGACCAGCTCGTCAACGCGACCCCGGAAGGCTTCGGGCACCTCCGCATCCTCGGCGACGTTGTCGCCGATCGTGTAGCTGCTGAGGAACGAGGACACTTCTTCAGGGGTGACGTCGTTCAGTTTCATCTCGGACTTATCGATGTACAGAACCGTGGCGGTCGTGTCTTCGATGATGCCATTGCGGTTGATGTGGTCGTCGAACTCGCGGGCGAGGTCGGTCAAGAGCTCGGTGCGGTGGATGGGCCACCCCCCGGACTCCAGAGGGGTCTGACCGTGATCGGCCGTGACGACTAGGAGGTATCGGTTGGGGCCGACGTTGTCGTCGAGCCATTCCACCAAGTCTCCGATGGCCTCGTCGACTGAGATGAGCGTGTCGCGTTGCTCGGGCCTAATCATGTTCCACTTGTGACCAGCTTCGTCGGGCGATTTGTAATTGATGTAAAAGAGGTCTGTCAGCTCGTCGGCTCCGAATCCCTCACGCGCGAACAGTTCGGTGATCGTGCGCGTCTGCCATGGAGCAAACGCGGGAGTGGCGTCGAGCGGTGCCATCTCGTGCTCACGCCAGAGCTCGTCGTCGACTCCATCGCGGAGGTCGAGCTCCTGGAGGTCGTCCTCAGGTCCGGCGACCTCGGTGTTGAGGTATTCCGGCATCGAGTAGAACTCCGGATCGGTCGCCCACACGCCCTCATCTTCGATTACGACGATGTCGTGGTCCCCGCCCCGAATGGACGCGCCGCGGCCGATCATCCCGAGCGGGTAACTAAACGAGGACAGCATTCCGGCGAGGGGCTCGTTGTCGTTCGCACGATCCCAGAGATCGGCAAGCGTCGTAACCCGGAGCGAGACGCCGGGATCGACGTCCGGCCCCGCGTAGCGCTCGTCGCGGGAGAAGGCCCCGGTGATGGTGCCGTCGTCGCCACGCACCAAGATGGCCGTCGCCCCGTGACGCCGCGGAAACGTCCCGGTCGAAAGATTCGTGTGTGTAGCCGGAGTAACGGAAGGCGACGATCCGACGATGGCGCCCTCGATATTCGCTCCGCGCTCGATCAGCCGCGCGAGATTGGGCCACGCATCGGGCCAGTGATCAAGCACGTTCCATCCTCCGCCGTCGATCACGGCCGTGACGATAAGGGCAGGTGCCTTTTCGTTTGATTCCCGAAGGACCCCCTCGATGGGCACGCCCTCGCGGCGCGGGAATTCGAAATCCATGAGCTCGGCATAAGTGGGTGCCAAGTCGGCGAGCGTGACCTCGCGGCCGACATCAACCCGTCCCTGTGGATCCACGTAGCCCGGGCCGTAGAAGACGAGTGGAACCTCTTGAAGGAAATCGTAGGGCCCGGAGTGGCTCGTGTTTACGAAGCCGCCGATATAGCCGGGCGGGTTCGGCACGATGATGATGTCGTCGTCGCGCGGCCCACCCGGTCTCCATCCCCGATCCGTAAGCGTGACCCACTCCGGCGGCAATGTGCACGCGAGCGCCATGAATGGCTCGTCGTACTGCTCGTCGTTCGGAGAGCCAAATGAACCTCTCGGTAGATCGCCGCCGTCACTCGTGCCGAAGAAGTACGACCGTCCCAGGACGGCCAGCATGGCGATGGCGATGCCGCCGACGGCCAGTAGTGCGAACCGCCGCCCGGATCTCAGAGTGTCCAGAGCTCCTCGGGCGTCTGATTGACCACGAGGGCGGCGGCGTCGATGCCCATCTTCACTGCGTGGTCCATGTTTCCGATCTCGTACTTCCACGACCCAAAGCGACCCCGTGAGTAGATCTGGTTCTCCATCAGCCACGGCTGGATCTTCTGAAGTGCCGCGTCGCGCCCCAAGCTCGGGATCGGATACGCGTAGTCGCTGTCAATCACGTGCGCCGAGACCACCTCCGGGCGTCCCGCGACGACCCCGGCGGCACGCAGACCCTCCTCGACTCGCTCTTCGAGGCCGGCGCGCGGCTCTTCCTTGTAGCGGGAGTAAGACACCTCGGTCATGTACGAGCAGTAGCGCGCGGTGTCGGCGTTCGGAACATTCGCCGGGGAGTACTTGGCAAAGTTCGTTGCCCTATAGAAGGGCGCGTGATCCTGGGGAAAGTACAGCCACGACTTGTCGTCCTTGAGGGGTGTCTCGTATCCGATCCCCACGATGAAGACCCCGTTGTGCTCCAGGTCGTCCGCGGCGGCACGCAGGCTGTCCGGACAGTGCTCGATCCGCTTGACCAAGAGGTCGAGGGGCATCGTCGAGATGAGAGCGTCGTAACTTTCGGAGCTGCCGTCCGAGAAGCGGGCCACCCTCTCCTCGTGGTCGACGGACACGAGCTCCCGGTTGTAGGCGATCCGGTCGCCGAACTTGTCCGCGATGCGGCGGTAAATCTCGCCGGTCCCACCCTCCGCCGGGAACATGAACAGGTTGTTGGGCCCCCATGCGACGTCGTCCTCTTCGAACACGAT
>DATADF010000180.1:0-5492 GCA_036258695.1 Actinomycetota bacterium | reverse complement strand
AGCTGACGCAATCCGGCGATTGACGAAGCAGATGCGAGCTCGACGTAAATCCCTTCGGTCGCGAGCGCGCGGTAGCTCTCGAGTATCTCTTTGTCGCGCACCGAGCGGATCTCGCCACCAGACATCGACGCTGCCTCGGTGGCTCCCGACCACGACGCGGGATTGCCAATCCGTATCGCGGTTGCAACGGTCTTGGGATCGGCGATGGGTTGGCCTCTGACTATGGGATTGGCTCCCTCGGCTTGGAAGCCGTACATCTTGGGCAGGCCGGCGGCCCAGCCCAGCGTGCGCGCTTCGTTTTATACGCGCCAGTAAGCCGTGATGTTGCCGGCGTTACCTACGGGCATCAAGTGCATATCGGGGGCCGTCCCCAATGATTCGACGATCTCGAACGCGGCGGTCTTCTGTCCCTCCACGCGAAATGGATTGACGGAGTTGACCAAGGTGATGGGATGGGTCTCCGACATCGCGCGCGTAAGTGTCAGCGCTTCGTCGAAGTTCCCGTCGATCTCAAACACCCGAGCCCCATGAACCAGCGCCTGAGCGAGCTTCCCCATCGCAACATTTCCAGACGGAATCAACACGGCACAGATCAATCCGGCGCGCGCGGCATACGCCGCCGCCGAGGCCGACGTATTCCCGGTCGACGCACAGACCACCGCGCGGGACCTTTGCTCGAGGGCCTTCGAGATGGCCACAGTCATGCCGCGGTCCTTGAACGAGCCGGTCGGATTGAGTCCCTCGTATTTCAACCACACCTCGGCACGGGACTCGGATGACAGACGATCCGAGTAGATCAGCGGAGTATCTCCTTCATCAAGGGTGACGATGGGCGTGGCGTCGCTGACCGGCAGATAATCGAAGTACCGCTGGATGATCCCTCGTCTGCCCGCGACCGCCAGCGGCCCGGTCACTCCTCCTCCGACGTCCCGTGAACTCGCATCGTCGATTCCAGACTGCGCACGACACCAAGTTCCGCGAGGTCCCTGAAGGTCGCTTGATGCTGGCCTTCACTGGCCACGTGCGTGATCACGACAAGCGTCGCCCGGTCGCCGAAGCCCTCTTGGCGAACGCTGGCGATCGACACTCCGTTGGTGGCAAACACTGAAGCGATGGCGGCCAACACGCCCGGTTCGTCGACGACGGAAAGGACCGCGTAGTACCGAACTCGTGCCTCGTCTTTATGGCGGATACGCGCGGGGTTGCGATAGCAGGTGCACCCCGGACTTCGCCCGCCGCTCCGGATGTTCCGGGCGATCTCGACGATGTCTCCCACGACCGCAGATCCCGTAGGCCCGGAGCCGGCCCCGCGTCCCAAGAACATCAACTCGCCGGTCTCTACCCCCTCGACGAAGACCGCGTTATACACATCGCGCACCGACGCAAGCGGGTGGGTTCTCGGGATCATCGACGGATGCACCGAGAGCGCGATCTCATCGTCCTGAAGCTCGCCCACGGCCAGGAGCTTGATCTCGTAGCCCAAGTCATGGGCGGCAACGATGTCTCGCTTCTTCACGCGCGAGATTCCTTCTCGATGCACGTCGTCTTGGACGACACGAGCGTTGAACGCGATCGAGGCCAGGATGGCGAGCTTTGCGGCGGCATCGAAACCCTCTATGTCCGCGCTCGGGTCCAACTCCGTGTAGCCCAACCGCTCGGCCTCGGCAAGCGCCTCCGGGAACGACTCCCCCTCCTCGGACATGCGGGTCAGGATGAAATTCGTCGTCCCATTGACGATCCCAAGCACGCGCTTAACGCGATCTCCGGCCAGCGATTCCTTCAATGGGCGGATGATCGGGATCCCACCCGCCACTGCGCCTTCGAAGAGGAAATCCACGCGCTTCTCGGCCGCTACCTCGAACAGCTCCTGGCCCTGTGTGGATAGGAGCTCCTTGTTCGCCGTGACGACGTGCTTGCCGGCATTCAATGAGTCGAGGATCAGGCTCTTGGGAGGCTCGACTCCGCCGATCACCTCGACCACGATGTCGACGTCCGGATCCTTCACCACATCCTGGGGGTTGTCCGTCCAGATCTCCGAAGGGAGTTCAACGGCCCTGGGCTTCGTGAGGTCGCGTACCGCCACACGTTTGAGTTCGATAGCCACGCCCGCGCGTTGCCGCAGATCATCGGCGTGCTCCAGGAGAATCCGAGCGGCGCCACCGCCCACAATGCCGCAACCGAGTAGCCCGACGCGAACCGTGTCGTTCATCGTTAAACGGTATCAGCGGCCTGCTGCGTAACATCTTCTGATGCCGGAGCTTCCGCAGATGCAAGCCCTCGCCGAGCGACTGTGGGATGTGTTCGCAGACGCGGTCGTGAAACGTGTGGACTTGCTCCAATTCTCCGCGTTGAAGACCTTCGATCCGCCGCCCACGGAGCTGCACGGTTCACGGCTGCGCTCGACCGATCGGCGCGGAAAGTTCCTCATCTTGAACTTCGACGAATTGCGCGTTCTTATCCACCTCTCTCAATCCGGACGAGTGGAGATCGAGAACCCACCGAAGACCAGTAAGGCGAAAGGGGCGGTGGCGCGCGTCCACTTCGCGGCACGTCCCGCGATGTTCGTAAAGGAATACGGGACGGACCGTAAGGCGGGACTCTGGATCCTGCGGTCCGAAGATCCGGGTCCGCTGGCCACCCTGGGTCCGGAACCGTCCTCGCTCCAGTTTGCCAACCTGATCCTCGAGGGCAGCGACCGGCGTCAATTGCACACAATGCTGCGCGATCAGCACACCGTGGCGGGCATCGGTCGCGGCTTCACCGACGACGCGCTGCATCGCGCGCAGCTGTCGCCTTTCAATTCGTTGTCCGGTCTGAACGATGAGGAACGCAGACGGCTTCTTGAGGCGATCGGCACTGTGCTCGAGGAGGGCCTAGCGAAGGAACGCACGCGATCGGGGGGTCTGCCGCCCAAGCTCGGCGACCACTTCACGATTCACGGTCGGTTCGGCAAGCCGTGCCCCCGCTGTGGCGCGCCCCTACAGCGCGTCTCCTACGAGTCCCACGAGATCGTGTACTGCCCACCGTGCCAAACGGGCGGGAAGGTGCTGGCCGACCGGCGACTCTCGAAACTCATCAAGTAGCTGGATCGGCAATCCGCAAGACGCATCTGTACAAGTTCACAGACGGACGCTAGGTTGAGCCGGACCCCCCATCGGAGAAGGAGAGTCGAATGAGCCAAGCAACTCCCCTTGCATCAGTGTTCGTTCAGCGCCGTGGCGCGATCCGTTCCACCGCCATGATGGCCGGCGTAGGAGGGGCCGCGGGAGCGCTGTTGGCGGGAAGCAAGGGAGCCAAGCTCACCTCGCCGATTCCGCCCGGGCTCCAGGGAGGGTTCCTCAACGTGACCCCGGATTCGGTCGTCCTCTACAAGCAAAAGAAGAGCCTGCTCGGCTTCACTCCCAAGCCTTCAGACGAGGTACTGGGCCAGGCCCCGCGCGCTCAGGTCGCGGCGTCGCGCCTCAAGAAGGGAAAGATCGTGAACGTCTTCGAAATCGCGTTCGCGGACGGTTCGGGATGGGAGTTCGACGTCCATCGGAAGTTTCGCAAGGACGCGGAGCAGGTCGCTCAGACCCTGGGCTCGACTATCGAATAGCCGAACCATCTAGCCGGCGGTCGAGCCGGAGTACATCTTCGTAGGCCTCGCGCGCAATTATCTGAGTCGCGTTTCCATCCGCGACCATGACCACGGCAGGGCGCGGCTGACGGTTGTAGTTCGACGCCATTGAATACGTGTACGCACCCGTCGCGGGGATAGCAAGAAGGTCCCCGGGGCGTACATCGCCGGGGAGATGGGCCCCCTTGATAAGGAAGTCCCCCGACTCGCAGAACCGGCCGACGATGTCCGCCCTCATGTCGGCAGCGGCGTCGGCTCGATTGGCGAGCAGGGCCTCGTACTTGGCCCCGTATAGCGGGGGCCTGATGTTGTCGCCCATACCGCCGTCCACGGCCACGAAGGTGTTCCCCCCCGGAACATGTTTCACGGTTCCAACGCGATAGAGGGTGAGGGCCGCCTGCCCGACGATCGCGCGACCGGGTTCGATCGCGATCGCGGGCACCGGCAAGGTGCGCAGCGGAAACTCGCGCTCGACCGCCTGCAATAACCGTCTCACCGACTCCGCGGGATCGGGAGTGAGCTCATCGCGCGTATGGGCGATCCCAAACCCCCCTCCCAGGTTGAGCTCGCGAGCGACGAAGCCGAGTTCGTCCCTCGCTGCGACAAGGAAATCGGCGAGGCGCTCGATGGCGAGGTCGTACGCCGCCAGCTCGAAGATCTGGGAGCCGATATGCGCGTGGATTCCGGCAACACTGACCGACGGCAGATCCATAGCCTTCGCCAGAGCTTCGAGTGCGACCGGCCCAATCGCGAAGCCGAACTTCGAGTCCTCCTGACCCGTCTGCACGAACTCATGCGTGTGGGCCTCCACACCGGGCGTAACTCGTAGCAGCAGACGACCGCCATAGCCGACGTCCTTCAACCGGCCGAGCTCGTCCAGTGAGTCGGCGACGATGCGGCCGACACTCGATTCGCGGGCGCGCTCCAGCTCGGCGACCGACTTGTTGTTTCCGTGAAACAAAATGCGTTCGGCTGGAAATCCGGCCGTCAATGCCGTCTCCAGCTCGCCACGGGTGCACACGTCCAGCCCCAGCCCGATCGGTTCGAGAAGCTCGCACATGGCGACGCAACAGAAGGCCTTGGCCGCGTAGTACACCCGTTCGGCCTCGACCACGGAGGCGAAAGCCTTGGCGCGGGTCTCGACGCTGGCCCGGTCGAGCACGACCAGCGGCGTTCCGAAAGTCTCGGCGAGCTCGAGCACATCGCAACCGGCTATCTGAAGCCGGCCGGTTGATTCCACCGCTGCGGTATCGGGGAGCACCCTCTGCATCGCGGAAGGTTACGGCAGGCCCCGCGCCGAAGACTTCGCGCCACAGGCGCTTTAAGAGCTAGCTCTCAGGGGGGACCGTATGGGCCGAGGTAGTCCCAGGCTGTTTGTCTGGCTGTTGGTCACCGTCGTCGTTACAGCGGTAGTCGTGCAGGCGCACTCCCGTCCGGCCACCGCTCAGAAGCAGGGTCGTCCTCTCAAGGGATCTCTGCAACAGGTCTATAGCGCGGGCACCGTCAAAAAGCCAAGCCGGCCGATCAAGGGTTACCGCGGTCCGATGCTGAAACTTCAGGCAATAAAGGTCGGCAAGACGGCGGCGGAGCCGACCGTCGGAGTGACGAGCGACGGCACTGCCTTTTATGCATCATCGGAGATCCTGCTCGAGACGCCGTATGTCTGGGGCGTCACACAGACCGACGTGCTCCGATCCACCGACGGCGGCCTGTCCTGGCGATCCGTCCAACACACGGCACCAAACACCGATCGATCCATTGCGCCCGCGAATGCGGATCCCTTCGTTTGGATTGATCGCGCCACCGACCGCGTCTTCAACATCGATCTGTATGGCGCGTGCTCGTGGCTCAACTACTCCGATGACAAAGGGGAGAC
>DATADF010000179.1:0-6883 GCA_036258695.1 Actinomycetota bacterium | reverse complement strand
CAACATCGTGCTTCTGTCAGATGGAGCGGATACGGCGAGTCGCAGTGGGCTCAAAGCGGCAGCCGGCACCGCCAGAAGTGGTGACGCCTCGATCTTCGCAGTGGGTCTGCGTACGCCGGACACCGACGTCCAGGCCTTGCGTACTCTGGCCGGTCGAACTCAAGGTCGCTACTTTCCCGTCGCCCGCGCCGACCTGTCCTTCCTGTACCAGCGAATAGCTACAGAGCTGACAAACCAGTTCGTCATCACCTACGAGTCACGGGCTAACGCGGGGCAGCAGGTAGAGCTGACCGTCGAGACGGCTCAGGGCTCCGACGACTTGCTTTTCCTCGCGCCGAGAAGTCAGGCGACGGCCACGCCTGATGCAGAGCCTCGCTTCGTCACTCCGAAGGAGCCTCTCCTGCGCGGGACCTTTGGGCTGATCATCACGTTGGCTGCGGTGTTTCTCGCGGTGTTTCTGGGCTTCCTCGCCTCTAGCTCCCACCTTGCCCAGGCTCGTCGCGATCGCAGGTTGGCCGGCGAGTGGCTGCGCGAGGCGCCGGAGGATCTACCGGAGGAGGGGGAGGGACGGGGAGCGGCACGCTTTATACCCAAGCCTTTCGTACGCGGCGCCGAGCGATTCGCACGCTCGCAGAGCCTTACGACGAATTTGGACGCTCGATTGGAGCGGGCCGGCTGGATTCTCCGTCCCGCTGAGCTCGTCGCCGGGTCGTTTACCGCCGCAGCGGTGGGGCTGCTCGCCGGCATCATCCTGTTTCAGAATCCTCTCCTAGCGGTCTTGCTGACCTTTATCGGTGGGTCCTTGCCGACCGTCTTGCTCAACCGAGCAGTGAGACGTCGGGGCGATCGGCTGCAGCTGCAGTTGCCCGACATCCTGATGGTCCTCGCCGCCTCCCTGCGTGCAGGGCACAGCTTCCAGCAAGCCGTCGAGGCTGCCGCGCGCGAGATCGACGAGCCCGGCTCGGTGGAGTTCGGCCGCGTAATGGCGGAGATCCGCGTCGGGCGTCCCGTGAGTGAAGCAATGGATGCTTTGGCCGACCGCGTTGGGAGCGAGGACTTCCGCTGGGCGGTAATCGCCATGAATATCCAGCGCGAAGTCGGCGGCAACCTTGCGGAGGTCTTGGACAACGTGGCCGAGACGATGCGCGAGCGACAGAACGTTCGTCGTCAGGTTCAGGTGCTCTCCGCCGAGGGGCGTTTGTCGATGTACATACTTGCCGGGCTCCCGGTCGTTCTCGGCTTGTACCTTGGCGTAAGTAACCCCTCTTACATCGGGCTGCTGTTCACCACCGGTTTGGGCCTCCTGATGGTGGGTGTCTCCGCGCTTTTGCTCCTTGCCGGTGTCCTGTGGATGAGAAAGCTGATCCAGATCGATGTCTGAGCTCTACTTGCTGATCGGACTCTCGGCGACGTTCCTTTCGATCGCGATTCTCGGCGTGTCCGTAGCAACGACCCGCAACGAGCGACGTAATTCGCTGCGATTTCTCGAGGCTCAGGTCGGCCAGGCCACGCTGTCCACCAATCTCCGGGAACGGGAGCTCCAGCGGTCGGTCGCGGAACGTGTGCTCCTGCCGTTCCTCGGACGCTTGTCCTCTACCGCGCGCCGGCTTACGCCATTGGACATCCGGCGCCGGATCCGGCACCAGTTGATCCTCGCGGGAAGTCCCGCCGGCTGGGACGTAGAGCGCATTGCGGCGCTGAAGCTCGTGGGGATCGTCGGCGCAGTGGTCGCCATCGTCTTCTTCCGTTTCACCGGGGCCTTTTCCTCACCAGGTAAAGCGCTGTTGCTCTCCGGCTTGCTTGTCTACATCGGCTTCTTCGGGGTCGACGCGGTGCTGGCGCGCAAGGGACGAGAGCGACAGGAAGAGATCCGCAAAGCGCTGCCGGACACGATGGACCTTTTGACGATCAGCGTCGAAGCGGGTTTGAGTTTCGATGCCGCCCTGGTCCAGGTGATGCAGAACGTGCCCGGGCCCCTTTCCGAGGAGATCGGGCGAATGCTTCAGGAGATGCGCCTCGGCACAGCGCGAATACAGGCCTTCCGCAACCTCGCCGAGCGCAGCGATGTGCAGGAGCTCACCTCTTTCGTCGTCGCCATGGTCCAGGCCGACTCGTTCGGAGTCAGCGTGTCTAAGGTGCTACGCGCTCAAGCGAAAGAGCTGCGGACCAAACGGCGCCAGCGCGCCGAGGAAAAAGCGATGAAGGTGCCCGTCAAGATGATCTTTCCGCTGGTCGTTTGTCTGCTGCCATCGTTATTCGTCGTGGTTCTAGGACCGGGGATCATCCGCATCATGGAGGGCATCTTTTCCGAGGGAGCTCTGTAGGAAATGGCCCAGCCGGAGGTTCGCCGAGCCAGCCGATATGTCGCACTCGTTTCCGGCGTCGGTCTGGCTTTGCTCGTCCTACTCGCGGCGTTCCAGGGCATCCCTCAGCTGCTCGATGCATCGCGGGAGTTCTGGGTGTTCACATTGTTCGTCTTTATTGGTGAGCTGCTGCCGATAAGAGTTCCGCGCGGTGAACGCCACGAGGAAGTCAGCACCGGTCTCACGTTCTCCTTTGCTCTTGTGCTTACGGCCGGCGTGGCGCCAGCCGTAGTCATCCAAGCTGCGGCCTCATTGGTCGCGGCCCTGATTCGCCGCAAGCCCATCCGGAGGACGCTATTCAACATGGGCCAGTACACACTGGCCCTGGCGGCAACCAGCGGAGTCTTGAAATCCGTCGAGAGTCTCGGGAGGTTCCGCGGCGGAACCGAATTCTCGGTGGGCGACCTCCCGGCGATGCTTCTGGCCGCAATCGTCTTCTTCGTCGTGAGCCGCGTGCTGACCAGCACCGCAATTGCGATCGATGAGAACGATGCCGCCCCCGACGTGATCAAGCGCGATCTGCTCTTCCAGGCGATGACGCGCGGTGCGCTTCTGGCCTTGGCACCCGTCGTGATCGTCATGTCACAAGAAGTCGGCGTGTGGTTGATCCCGCTCGTCACCCTGCCCATTGGTGCGGTTTTCCGTAGCGCCAATGTCGAGAACCTTCGCTTGGTGAACAAGCTGCAGAGCTCGCTGGAGCAACTCGTCGAGCTAAACGACTTGAACAAGCACCAAGCGCTTCACGACTACCTAACGAACCTCCCGAACCGCACCCTGTTCCAGGACCGGCTCCGGCAGGCCATCCTCCAAAGTCAACGAGACGGCCACGGGACGACGATCATGATCATCGATCTCGATCGCTTCAAAGAGATCAACGACACCCTCGGCCATCACCACGGCGACATGCTGCTGAGGCAGGTGGGTCCGAGACTTCACGATGTGCTGCGCGTGAGCGACACCGTCGCCCGCTTGGGCGGGGATGAGTTCGCCGTGCTGCTGCCCAATATCGGAACCCCGAACGCGGCCCAGGACGTAGCGAAGAAGATACAGAGCGCCCTCGAGCGGCCCTTCAAGGTGAATGCCATGAGCCTCGAGGTCGAGGCGAGCATCGGCATCACGCTCTATCCCGAGCACGGCGAGGACGTGGAGGGTCTGATCCGGCGCGCCGATGTGGCGATGTACGTCGCGAAGGAGGAGCGAACCAAGATCCAGGTTTATTCGCCGGAACACGATCCCCACAGCCCCGGCAGGCTCGCGCTGGTCGGGGAGCTACGTCGCGCAATGCGCAATTACGAGCTGGATCTCTACTATCAACCTCAGGTCGATCTCGCGACGGATCGCATCATTGGCGTGGAGGCGCTGCTTCGTTGGGACCATCCCCAGCATGGGCTGATGACGCCGGGCCAGTTCATTCCGCTGGCAGAGCAGACCGGTCTCATCAAGTCGCTTTCGCTGCACGTTCTGGACCTTGCTCTCAAACAATGTCGACACTGGCGCGACGACGGGCTCGGGTTGACCGTTTCGGTAAACCTGCCGGCATGGAATTTCGTGGATCTCAAACTTCCCGACGAGGTCGCCGGCCTCTTGAAGAAGTGGAACCTCGAGCCGGCAGATCTGGTTCTCGAGATCACGGAGAGCACCATCATGTCCGATCGTCAGGGGGGCGGCGAGGTGCTCACCAAACTGTCGGAGATGGGCGTGGGGTTGTCCATCGACGACTTCGGAACCGGGTACTCGTCGCTTGCGTACCTGAAACACCTCCCGATCCGCGAGATCAAGATAGATAAGTCATTTGTCATCAACATGGTTGAAGACGAAAACGATGCAAAGATCGTGCGATCCACGATCGACCTAGGACGAAATCTCGGACTGCGGGTGGTTGCGGAAGGTGTCGAGAGCCAGGAGATTCTCAACTTGCTGACACAGCTCGGCTGTCAGCTCGGCCAAGGGTTCTTCCTTGGCAGGCCGCTTCCGGCGACCCACTTGCCCGAACTGATTCGCTTGCGTAGCGCCCAGCAAGCGCTGTCGGTTGACCCCGCGACCGAGGACCTGTCGCTCGCTCCCAACCTTCCCTGACCCGCCTCGCCCTGACGGCGAGAGGCCCTTGCTTGGTTTGTTGGCGAGTTTCTGCGGGGAGAACCCGGGTGCTGAAGCCCTGACCCCAAGGAGGAGCCATGTCTTGGCTTGCCGACAGCCCGATGTCCCGTTGGTTACTGGCGCTGCTGCTGGCTTTCTCGCTGTCGACCAGCGCGTGCGTGTTCGATACCGAAGATGACGATGCCGACCAGGTCGAGGTCGACGAGGAAGATGAGGGCGAGGACACGGACGTCGAAACCGAGGTGGAGGTCGAAGCAACACCATGAAGTTGCGGTTCCCTACGGCAGTGACGCTCGTGGCGCTGTCGCTCGCGCTTTCCGGTTGCGTCGTCAATGACGACGAAGAGGACGGCGGGACGGTGACCGAGGTTGACGTGACGGCTACGGACTTCGCGTTCGAGCCAACGACGATCCTGCTCGACGTGGGCACGACGGCGGAGGTCTCCTTTACGAATAATGGATCGGTTCTCCATTCGTTTACGGTTCCCGATTTCGAGGTGGAGGTTGAAGCCGAGGGCGGCAACAGCCAGACGCTGACCTTCGCCGTCGCCGACGAACCCGGAGCGTACGAGTTCTTCTGCAAATACCACCCGAATGAGATGACCGGCACGATCTCGATCGGCGGAGTAACCGAGCCGGGAGACGTCGTCGATGACGATGATGACGTGGAAACGGAGACCGAGGTCGAGACGGACACCGGCGGGACCGAGGTCGAGACCGAAACCGACACCGACACCGACTACTAAAGAGAGTTCCGGCACGGCCCCCTCGGGGGGGCTTACGCTTCTGCGTCATGCTGAAGGCGGCCACGGCGCGCTCACTTCACGCCGCGCTCGGTGAACTACGAGCAGCACTCGGCGCCGCGCGTCTCGATCTGGACGCGCCCGGTGCCCCGGGCATTCGCGGTCTCCAGCGCGATCTGATTGCTCAGATCGACGATTACCTCCGGCCGAGGCTGGCTGATGTCGAGGCACCGGTTCTCGTCGTCGTTGGAGGTTCGACGGGGGCGGGGAAGTCCACGATCGTCAACAGCATCGTGGGCTGGGAGATCTCCCCCGCGGGAGTCGTGCGCCCGACAACTCGGGTACCGGTCCTCGTCTGCAATACGAACGACCTCGATTGGTTTTCGGTGAACCGGATCCTGCCGGAGTTCGCCCGTCGGGCTCGGGCCCGCTCCGACGACGAGAAGGTCCTGCGAGTGGTCGCGGATGAGGACCTGCCTCAAGGGGTCGCGCTGCTGGACGCTCCCGACATCGATTCCGTCGTGCGGAAAAACCGGGAGCTGTCCTCGCAGTTGCTGGCGGCGGCCGATGCCTGGATGTTCGTGGTGACGGCGGCGCGCTACGCCGACGCGATCCCGTGGGACTTCCTGCGGGAGGCCGCCGAGAGGAAAGTCTCTCTTGTCGTAGTGCTTAATCGCGTCCCCGAGGAGGCCGAGCGGGAGGTCCCGGACGACCTGATCGATCGCCTGGTCGCCGAAGGACTCGAGGGCATCACGGTGTTCGTAGTTCCCGAGTCGGACCTCGATGATGGCCTACTGCCCGAGGACAATGCAGGTCCTCTGTGGGACTGGGTGAATCGCTTGGCAACGTCGCGCCGACCGCGCCGAAGTGTGGTGCTATCCACACTCAACGGGACGCTCGACTCGCTCCGTCCGCGAGTTGAGGCCGTGGCGGCGCAGATCGATTACCACCGCAGTCAGATCGATGACATCCGGATTCGACTTCGGGAGGTATTCAACGAAACGACCGCAGAGCTCGAGGAAGCTCTCAGCGACGGCCTGCTTCTGCGCGGAGAGGCTCTCGCGCGTTGGGAGGCCCTGCTGGGTAGCGGCCAGCTCACGACAACTACGTCATCGGCCGGAGATTGGTTACGCGATCGCGTCGCCCAGGTATTTTCGAGCCGACCCTGGGCGGCAGAGGAGGCGCGCGAGGCGATCGAAGCGAATTTCGTAACAGTCTTGCGGGACTGTTTAGAACGAGGCGCGCGCGCCGCGTGGAAGGTGATCCAATCTTCGCCCGCTGCGGCCTTGGCTCGTGACGAACGGGAGCTTCAACAGCCGACCGCAGATCTAGAGAGAAACGCGCAAGATCAATTGTCCGAGTGGAAGCGACACGTCGCACAGCTCGTGTCCGATCAATCCACTGCTCCACAGACGAGCGATCGCCTTCTGTCACTGGGTGTGGACGGTGTCTCACTGGCGCTGATGTTGGGCGCGCTCTCGGAGCCGAGGACGCATCGCCAGTCGGCCGCCCCTGCCGACCCCTCGAAGACGCGCGCTCTGCTGGTGTTGCTTTTCGACGAGGAGGGGGCCCAGCATCTGATATCTCAGGCGCGGCGCTTGCTCTTAGATCGAGTCCGAGCCCTGGTTCAGCATGAACGCGCTCGCTACCAGGGGTTCTTGGACTCAATCTCACCGGAGGA
>DATADF010000178.1:0-8488 GCA_036258695.1 Actinomycetota bacterium | reverse complement strand
GGACGAGGTCGATGCGCTCGTCGAGGCGCTCGAAAAGTCGAAGGGATGGTTCGCGTGAGTTTGGAGGAGCTCTACAAGGAAGTGATCCTCGATCACTACCGCAAGCCCCGCAACAAGGGTCATCTCGATCCTCACGACGTCGCATTGGAGCGCAACAACCCGCTGTGCGGCGATGAGATCGAACTGTTTTTGAAGTTCGACGGCGAGACCCTCGAGGGCATCTCGTTCGAGGGCAAAGGCTGCTCTATCTCACAGGCCAGCGCGTCGATGATGACCGAGAAGGTCAAGGGGTTGTCCAACAAGGACGCCCTGAAGATGGCCGAGGCGATCAAGCGCATGATGGCCGGTGAGGAGGAGGGGGATCCCGACGTCCTCGGTGATCTCGTGTCACTGAAGGGAGTCGTCAAATACCCGGTGCGCATCAAGTGCGCGCTGCTCGGGTGGAACACGTTGCTCGAGGGCCTGGAGTCGAAACCCAGCGCCTAGATCCCCGTCGACTTTGCAATCCCGACCGGATAGCGAGCATGTGTGCAACTCGGCCGTGTTAGCGACCCAGCTTCCGGATCCGGGCCGGGTCCTCGTTCAGCTTCTTCAGCTTCGCTATCGCCTTCGAGAAGAGCTCGTTGAAGTTCTGTCGTCCACGCTTACGCCGGAACGGATCGATATGCGAGATGAGCTGGTACGGGAAGTACTGATGCCACACGCCCATCTCCTTAGCCTTGGCGGTTACCCCTTTCACAAGTGAGTCCGCCTCGACGACCGTGTCGGCTCTCTCCTCCCGCACCTCATACGCCTTCTCCAGTGCACGTCTCAAGAAGAAGTCCGACTTCTTGAGGAGTGGCTCGAAGGCGCTCCCGGTGAACCGACCGCTTCTTTCGTAGGCCAGGCCGAGCGTGACGTAGTAGGCGCGCTCGATCGACTCTTCCAGTTCCGACTCCGTCTCCTTGATCTCGGGCTCTTTCTCGAGTACCGAGCGATAGATACCGAGCGCGACGGTCGCCTTCTCACGGATGTTGAGATCCTTCTCGACGTTCAGGTTCATCATGCGCGGTGCCAGTCGCTCGGGGACCACGAGCACGGGCAGTCTGCGAATCCCTAGCTCGAGCGCGGCCTGAAGGCGATGCTGTCCGTCGATCACGACGTAGCGGTCCTTGCCGTCGCTTTTCAGCTGTACGGCCACGACTGGAACGATGAACCCGATCCGCTCGATGGACGAGACGAGGTGCTCGACGTGGGCAGGGCGGGCCTTGCGTTGGTGTCCCACGACTTCGAGCTGGTTCGCGGGAAGCGTCTGCAACCGGATGTTTTGTCTCTTGTAGGGGTCCTTGAATGCGAGCCGCTCGCCGTTGGTCATGAGCGCGTCCACCTTTCGGCGTGGACGATCTCGGCTCTTGGCCGACGCCTGTATTTGCCGGACGGCTCGGCACAGTAGCCGATCGGGATGATTCCGATCGGTCGGACCTTCCGCGGGAGACCCAATACTTCCGCGACCGCGTCGTCGTCGAAGGCGGCCACGAACGCGGCCCCGAGCCCGTCGTCGACGGCACTGAGCAACACGAGCATCGAGGCGAACCCTCCGTCCAAGATGCTGTAGAAGTCGACGCCGCGCCGTCCGTAGCGCTGCGCCGATCTGCGGGTGTCGGACACGACCACAATGACAACCGGGGCTTGCGCAATGAACATCTGGTCCAACGCAGCTTTCGCCAGTTGATCCTTGACGGTTTGATCGCGCACCACGATGAATTCCTGTGGCTGTGTATGGCCCGCGGAGGGAAACCGGCTCGCCAGCTCGATAATGCGCTCTATCTGATCGTCGGTGACATCGCGCTCGAGATAGCCCCGGCACATACGGCGGGCCTTCACGACCCGGGCGAAGTCCATCCTCTTAGCTTGCCCATTAATGCAAATCAGGCCCACCGGTGGGGTGGGCCTGATCAAACTGCTGTGTAGCGGTCGGGGCGCCGCTATCGAACCCCTAGCGCTGCTCCTTCATCGGAGGCGGAAGCTTCGCTTTCTTCTCGCGCTCCTTGATCATCCCCTCGTCGACGCTCGTCACCGGCCACTGCAACATCGCTGTCGCAGCCTTGCCCTCGACGAATTCGTCTCGGTCGAACGACAGGAAGGGAAGCGACAGCGAACCGCCGGTCACTTCAACGGGCAGTTGGCTGTACACCTGCGGCTCGAACCAGCTGGTATCCGAGCCGCTAATGAAGATGCCTATGCGACTTCCCTTGGGAATCCGATAATCCTGAGGGTAGAGATCAAAGGCGACCTCTTTAGACCCATCGACCGCCAATGCCCCACGCGTGATCAGACGGGCGGTTCCGTCGCGGCTCACGCTGTACACCAAAGCGATCAAGTTCGCGCGCGGCGAGGCAGTTTGCACGTCCACCTTGAGCTTGGGAACACCGGCGAAGTGAACGTCGTAGGGCATCGGCTGAGTAAATGTCCACGTTCCCGAAGTCGGAGTGGCGGCCGTATTCGTTCGTTCGTCCTCGTACGTGCCCGCGGCCAAAGGTAGGGAGTAATAGCGGGCATCCGACGGCGGCCACTGAGACTCGAGTCTCCATTTGCCGTCACCCTGTTGCACGGTGACCTTCGGATCCTTGTGGACCGGGGCCTTCGCCAACGGCATGCCTTTGAGGTAGTGGTCGAACCAGCGCATCGCTTGGTCCATGAATCCGTCCTTGCCGACGAACTGCACCTCGTTACCCCGCACATGGTCGTACTGGCCGAACCAAGCCGTCTTCGGCCCCCGCAGCTTGCTATAGACGGGCAAGAAGTTGTCCGGCTTGGTGTTGGCGTCTAGGAATCCGAACGACCAGAGCGTCGGAGTCTTGGCCTTCGCTGCCTCCGCAATGATGTCGCGCTCCTGCCAATAGGGAATGTCCTTGAGGGGCACCTTCGTCATGACGATGTTCTCGGCATAACAGTGAGGGTTCGTGGCGGTGCCCGCGGTCGAATAGGCGAACTCCTCCGGTGTCGCGTCCGCAGTGCTGGGCGGGGCCAGGTCGTAGAGAACTGAATAAAGCGCGGGTGTCAGGTACCAGTTGACCGAATAGTGGATGCCGTTCATGTATTGAATGCGGTACGTCTCCAACACGGGCGACTGGATGACCGCCGCCGCGAGACCCTTGGGCTTGTGGGCGAGCGCCATCACCTGGGTCCAGGCGTCGTAGCTCTTACCCCACATCCCCACCTTGCCGGTCGACCATGGCTGAGTCGCGGCCCACTCCACGGCCGCTTTGACATCCATTTGCTCGCCGGGGCCGCCGTAGTCCGTGCATCCGCCGCTCGAGCCGAAGCCGCGCGAGTCCACCTGAACCCACGTGTAACCGCGCTTGAAGATGTCGCCGCCCTCCCACAGATCGCGGAAGCGATCGATCGGCCCTTGTGCGTCAGGGTCATAAGAGTCCAGGCTGCCGCCGGAGCCGAAATACGGCCCGATCGAGAGGATGACCGGAGTCTTCGCCTTCTCCGATAGATGTGCAGGGCGAAGGACGTCGGCGTGCAACATCGTCCCGTCCTCCGACGGGAAGAAGACCTCGGTCCACGTCGCGCCCTCGGGTACGGGAGCGGCATGGCCGGGGGCGATCGGAAAAACTGAAGCAAGCAGTGCAACTACAGAAAGCAGCAAGAGCGCGCGTTTTGTTTTCATAGGCCTGCTGTTCGGCGCCCCTCAGTCAACTCCTCCGGCCCCCGAGTTAATGAGGCGTCGAGCTTCGGCGGCCAACTCCTCGGCAGGTCGCTCGCTCGCTCGCTTACCCACGAAGGCCCCCGCTGGAAGCGGCGGCCTTCTCTCCACCGCCAGATGAACGGTTTTCGGGTGGGCGGGTGGCTGGCCAGGACGAGTAGCAAGTACTGAGGAGACCGCTCTTCGCTCGCCAGCCGCCGCAACCGGGACAACAGCTCACAAAGTACTGTTCGCACTTGATAAAAGTCACTATCTCTGTTAGTAACCAGCCATGGACAGAAATCGCCGGTTTTCAGGGCGGGCGGGTGGATGCCCCACTCGATTGAAGCAATCGTGAGTCCTCCACCCGAGGACGCGACGACCCGCACGGCAAAGGTGCTCGCCCTGCCGACGCGGCGTGAGCTACTGACCTACTTGTTGTCGTCCGGCCCGAAGACCGTCAAGGAGATCGCCGATGCGTTCGGGATCCATCCCAACGTCGCTCGCTCGCACCTCGACTTGATGGTCGAGGCCGGCTTTCTGGCCACGGAGACCCGCCGGCGGGACAAGGGCCGCCCGGCCAAGGTCTATTTCACCTGGGAGGGCGAGGCCGGAGCGCTCTCGGAGATGGGCGTCGAAGTGACGGGCCCGGCGCACGGCATGACCGAGGGGATCGAGCTCGAGATCCGGGTGTTGGAGCGGCAGCTCGCCGACGCATCCCGCCAGCTCGGCCGCATCAAAGACCTTTTAGAGGAAGCCAAGAGAAAGGGAGGTTCGCTTGCCTGAGTACTTCAACCCCGACGTTCTGGTCGAGACCGACTGGCTCGAGCAGCACACCGACGACCCCTCGATCGCGATCATCGAGGTCGATGAGGACGCGACCGCGTACGACAAGGGCCATATCCAGAACGCGGTATCGCTGAACTGGAAGACCGACCTGCAGGACGAGAGTCGCAGGGACTTCGTGACCGCCGATCAGCTGGCCCAGCTATTGGGTAGCAGAGGCATCAGCAGCGACCAGACCATCGTCCTTTACGGAGGCAACAACAACTGGTTCGCGGCCTATGCCTACTGGCTCTTCAAGTACCGAGGCGTCGAGAACGTCAAGCTTCTGAACGGCGGCCGGAAGAAGTGGGAGTTAGAGAGCCGGCTTCTCACGCAAGAGGTCCCGCAGCGCGCGGCCGCGCAGTTCACAATCAGTAATGAGCAGCCGGAGCTCCGGATCTTCCGTGACGAGGTCATCGAACGGGCCAAGTCGCAGGCAGCCTGGGTCGACGTGCGCTCGCCCGAGGAGTTCCGCGGCGACCTGCTCGCGCCGCCGCACCTCCCGCAGGAACAGGCCCAGGTACCCGGTCACATTCCCGGTGCCTCGAACATCACATGGTCCAAGGCCGTAAACGAGGACGGGACCTTCAAGAGCGCCGAGGAGCTCGTTCAGCTTTATGCCGACGAGGGCATCACGAAGGACAAAGAGGTAGTGACCTACTGCCGTATCGGGGAGCGTTCGTCGCACTCCTGGTTCGTGCTGAAAGAGCTTCTTGGGTTCGAGCGTGTCAGGAACTACGACGGTTCGTGGACCGAGTACGGGAGCCTCGTCGGAGTGCCGGTAGAACGGTAGAAGCTTCAATCCGGTAATCAGCCACACGCCGAAGAAGGTCGGGCACCTCGGCAGCGGCCGTGACGAATCGGGATCCAAACGCAAAAGGGGCGGGCAAAAACCCGCCCCTTTGTTACTACACGGTCTTTGTTATGCAGGGATCTTCGCGGCGTCCTTCTGTTTCTGTTGCAGCAACTCTTCGATCGCATCGGGCACCAGCGGCTTGGCGAAGTAGAACCCTTGGTAGTGGTCGCACTGCAGGGACTGCAGGTGCAGCACCTGAGCGGGGTCTTCGATGCCCTCTGCCACCGTCTGCAGGTTGAGGCTCTGACCGAGCTCGATGATCGCCCGGGTCATGGCCCACTCTGTCGATCCACCTTCGAGACCGGCGACGAACGAGCGGTCGATCTTGAGGATGTTCACAGGCAGTCGCTGAAGATAGGCGAGCGATGAGTAGCCGGTGCCGAAGTCGTCGATCGCAAGACGCACGCCGAGCTTCCGCAGGTCCAACAGGGTCGTCATCGTCTCGTTGGTGTGGGCCATCAGAACGCTCTCGGTGATCTCGAGCACGAGGTACTGAGGATCGAGTCCCGTCTCCTCGAGGACCGAGACCACGTCTTGTACGAGGCCGGGGTCCTGCAGCTGACGAGCCGACAGGTTGACGCTGATGCTGAGCGGCTTCTCTTGTGGATAACGCTTGTGCCACTCGTGCGTCTGACGGCATGCCTCGCGCAGCACGCGCCGGCCGATAGTGACGATCAGCCCGGTCTCTTCCGCGAGGGGGATGAAATCGAGCGGCGGAACGAGCCCGCGCTCGGGGTGCTGCCAGCGGACCAGAGCCTCCATCCCGGAGATCGTTCCGGACTGGAGCGCGACCGTCGGCTGGTAGTGAACGACGAACTGGCGCTCCTCGATCGCTTTGCGCAGTTCGGCCTCGAGGTCGATCTTGGCGACGACCGATGCGTGCATCGAGGGGTCGAACATCGCGTAGCGGTTCTTGCCCTCGGCCTTCGCCGAATACATCGCGACATCTGCGTTGCGCAGGAGCTCCTCGGCGGTGACGTCGCCGGCCGCAACCGCGACACCGGCGCTGCAGTGCACCACGAGGTCCTTGCCGCGCACCTGCAGCGGCGTCTTCATCGAATCGACGACACGCCGAGCCACGATCTCCGCGTCCTCCTCGTTACGGATTCCCTCGAGGAGAACCGCGAATTCGTCCCCACCGAGGCGGGCGGCGGTGTCCATGTCTCGCAGGCTCTGACGCAGTCGTAGGGCAACGGCGACGAGAAGAGCGTCACCTGCTTCGTGGCCCTGGCTGTCGTTGATGCGCTTGAAGTTGTCGAGATCGAGGAAGAGGACCGCGATCGGCGACGCGGCGCGCTTGGAACGTGTGAGCGCTTGGGCGACGCGATCCTTGAACAGCGCGCGGTTTGCGAGATCGGTCAGAGAGTCGTGGAACGCCTGGTGCGAGAGCTCCTCTTCGAGGTGCTTCCGCTCGCTGATATCACGAGTGTTTAGGACCACGCCCTGTACCTCGGGGTCCTTCAACAAACTGTTCAGGATCGTCTCGGAATAGAGCCAGCGTCCGTCCTTGGTCCGGATGCGCGCCTCGAAGACGGCCGTGCTCGATTCCTTCATCGCCTTGACCATTACCGCCGCGACGTGGGCCTGGTCATCGGGGTGCACGAGATTCATGGAGTCCGAGCCAATCAACTCGTCGAGGCTGAAGCCGAGGATGCGCTCGACCGATGGGCTCTGGTACACGATCTTTCCGTTGACGTCGATCAGCGTTGTTACGTCGGACGAGTGCTTGACGAGTGAGCTGAATCGAGCCTCGGTGCGACGTGCGCCCTCGCGCTCTTTTTGGTGCAGCAGGTTGACCGTCGTGAATGCCTGTGCGGCCTGGCGCGCCACGGCCCGGATAAGGAGTTCGTCCTCGGGGGTGAACGCTTCGCCGTCGGGCTTGGCCAGACACAGGGCACCAGAGATCTCGCCGTCGCAGTCGACCGTGGTCGAAATGACCGCGCCGAGCTCGGGATGCGATGCCGTCTGAAGATGGATTCCGCGCGGGAAACGCGATCCTTCGGCCGGCGCTAGAAGGCCCTCTACCTCGGCCGCGCTGAGATCGAGCTCCGCGGTCGTGTGAATCTCCTCGCCCTCCCACACGATCGCCCCGCCTTTGGTGGCGCCGGTGATCTTGCAGGCGACGTCCAAGGCCCGCTGAAGGATCTGCTTTTCGTCGTGGTCGGCGCCGATTCCGACGAATGCATCAAGTAGGAATTGCATCGACTCGATCTGAGTCGGCTTGGTCTCCGAGGTCATTCAGCCCCTTCCCGCGCATGGTCTTTCTTAGAAGTGGTGACTCGCGATTTATCGGTTTTTAGGCTGGCAAACTTGAGACAAACCGGGCATCGACGGCGCGAAAGGTCTCCTGGAAACGGCATGAAGGTCCGCATCTTGTGCTTCGGCCCCATGCGGGAATATCTCCCCCCCGATAGCGACGGCCGCGTCGCGGAACTGGAGGTCGCCGAGGGGGGCCGGGTGCGCGCGGTGGTGAATGCCCTAGGGGCTCCCGAACGACTCGTCTTTTCGGTCCTGGTTGATGGGCTTCGGGGCAATCTCGAGTCGGAGCTTCACGAAGGCGCGGAGGTAACCTTGATGCCCCCATTCACCGGCGGAAGCCTCACAAGGAGCTAGCCCATGGCTCAGGCGACGAGGTCGCGCACGCGACGCGTTCGGCCCGAAACACTCAAGTCGTTCAATCCGGTCACCGGACAGATCCAGGGAGAGGTCGTCCCGAACAGCCCCGGCGAGGTCCGCGACGCAGTCGCTCATGCACGGAAAGTGGCGCCCGAGTGGGCTTCGCTGCCGCCCAAGGCACGGGCACGCATGATGCGCGAGGTCCGCCACCGCATCTACGAGCGGCTGGACGACATCGTTCGGACGATCGCGGATGAGAACGGCAAACCTGCGTCGGAGGCGCTGTCCAACGACATCCTGACGACGGTCCTCACGCTGCGCTATTACGAGAAGGCGGCTCCGCGGGCTCTGCGTCCGGAAAAAGTCGGCCGACTGAGTGGACCCCTTCTGGCGCGAGCGTCCTCGCGCGTGGAGTGGAGGCCATATGGCGTCGTGGGTTGTATCTCCCCATGGAACTACCCCTTCTGGCTGGGCCTTCAGGGTGTCATCCCGGCTCTCTTCGCCGGCAACGTCGTCGT
>DATADF010000177.1:0-4706 GCA_036258695.1 Actinomycetota bacterium | reverse complement strand
CCGGCAGCTCTTCGGCTTGCGCCATCTCGCATGCCGTGTACAGCAGAGGAAAGAAGTTGCCCTTGTCGTCCGAAGAGCTGCCGGTCAACGTCAAGGTGTTCATTGAAGGTGCCGAGGAGACGGGAGGGCAGGCGGCCGTGGAATGGCTGGCCGAGGACGACGAGCCCACAGATGCAGCGATTGTCTTCGACAGCGACATGCTGGACGAGAACACTCCCGCCCTCACGTTAGGGACGCGCGGAATCGTCATGTTCGACGTCCAGGTGCGCACTGCGATGCAGGACCTTCATTCCGGCATGTACGGCGGCAGCGTTCTGAACGCGCTGCACGTCGTCAACCAGATGCTGGCCGCGGTACTGCCCGGCCCGGACGGGCGTCTGCCGGAACCGTTGCGCGCGGGCATCGTTCCTCCAACGAAAGAGGAACTCCAAGCGTGGGCGAAGCTGCCCCCCGGGGATGATGCGATCGCGGAGGTGGGAGGACGACCGCTTCACGATCGGGCGGGCGCCGAGTACTACGAGCGCAATTGGGGCGACTCCTCGGTCGATGTACACGGGATCGCGGGAGGCGACGCGGTGCAGGTCCGCACGCAGGTCCCCAGCTTCGCGCAAGCGAAGGTCTCCATTCGACTCGCGCCGGGCCAGACGGTGGCGGCCGCCGGCGGCGCCATGCGAAGACTGCTCGAGGACGCCGCGCCCCCCGGGGCCGAGGTCAAGATCGAGGTGGTCTCTAAAGGCGAGCCGTCGCTCTTTTCTCCCGAGCTCCCCGCGATCCGCCTTGCCGCCGAGGCGATGGAGGAGGCATGCGGAGTGCGCCCCGCCTTGATCAGAGTCGGCGGTTCACTCCCGGTGTTGTCGGTGTTCGCCGACCGAGGCATTCCGGCGATCGTCTCGGGTTTCGCGTTGCCGGTCGACGGAGTACACGGCCCCAACGAGAGCTTCCGGCTAGAGAGCCTGCGCCTGGGCCTGGCCTCCGCACGCGCGCTCTACAAGCGGTTGGCGTCGCTTCCTCGGGGGTAGGCAACCCTTCGGGGAACAAGGATTTTCCGCCGCGGGCGGCGTAGTTCTCAAGCGGTCGGCTGGATAAAGGAGTTGCGAACATGAATTCACGCGCTCGCATCGCGCTGGGCCTCGTCTTGGTGGTCGCCGCCTCTCTGATCGCGGCACCCGCTGTTGCTCAGAACGAGCCGACGGTGGAGAACCCGATCATCGTCGAGTCTTTCGACGGGACTCCAATCGTTGCGACGCTGATGTTGCCTGCCGGGGCATCCGACACGTCCCCGGTCCCGGTAATTCTCTACACGCACGGCTGGGGCGGCACCCGCATAACTTCTGCGACCGGCACGGCCGAGTCCCTGCTCGAAAAAGGCTATGCCGTATTCACCTGGGATGCGCGCGGTTTCGGGGACTCGGGTGGCGAGGCGAACATCGATTCCGTCGAGTTCGAAGTGAAGGACGTTCAGGCGTTGATGGACTATCTCGCCGGGCGGCCCGAAATCGAGCTCGACAAACCGGGCGACCCGCGCATGGGTTGGATCGGTGGTTCCTACGCGGGGGGCATCCAGTTGCAAACCGCCGGGATCGACCATCGAGTCGACGCAATCGTTCCTGAGATTGCGTGGGCCGATCTCCCTCGCTCGCTCACACCCAATGGTGTCTTCAAGCGGAATTGGAACTATCTCTTGTATGGCTCCGGCGCGGCCACGGGAACCGTCAACGGGCTAGATTCACCGGCCGGCCCTCAGACAGGTGTTTACGCGCCGGAGATTCACCAAGCCTTCGCCGAGATCAACGCCACGGGGACGCTGAGCGGCAGGCTTCTCGAATGGTTCGAGGCGCGCTCGACAATCCTGCGCACGCCCGACATCACGGCGCCGACGATGCTCGTCCAGGGCACGGTCGACACGCTGTTTCCTCTAGAGGAGGCCTTCGACCACTACAAGATCCTCAAGCGCAACGGCGTTCCGGTGAAGCTGATGACTTACTGCGGCGGTCACACCGGCAACCTCGTGCACCCATCTCTTGGGGCTAACTGTCCGGGTGGGACTTCCGGTTACCCCGACGGTGGTGACGGGTCGATCTACGAGGCGCGCCGGCTGGCGTGGCTCGATCGGTACGTCAAGGGCCTCAAGGTCTCAACCGGTCCGGAGCTCGAATGGCAGGCGCAAGACGGCTACTACTACGGCGGCACACGTTTCCCGCTTCCCGCTACGAAAATGGTGTCGACCGAGACGATCTCGAGCTCTCTTGCCGGTCCGGGAACCACAGGCGGCGATGGTCCGCTCGAGGGCAATCCCGCACCCCAGTATGAGCAGGGCGCCGTGGCCGCGAGCGCGGACGTCTTCTCGAGCAAGCACGCGATGTCGGTTGTGGGTATTCCGCGGGTCGAACTGAAGGGCACGGTCAACGGCCTGAGCGGGATTCTGTTCCTGAAGCTCGTCGACGTGGGACCAGATGGCGAGGCCGTCACGGTGAACGATCAGACGATGCCGCTTCGCTTGGAGGGTGGCGCTTTCGAGGTGACGGTGGATCTGCACGGTGTCACGTGGCTATTGCAGCCCGGCCATACGCTCCAGCTCGAGGTGTCGACGGGCTCTACTCAGTACGACTTCAACCGCATGGGTCCGTATTCGGTCGATTTCGAGGCGACTACGTATCTGCCGCTAGCGCCGGCACCGACGTCTAAGGCCGTCTAGCCGGCGGAGGGGGCTGCGCCGGCCGGCGTTACTCGGCTTGGCCGGCCTGGTCGACCTGGCCGATGCGGGCATCGGCCCACGCGGGGCAACGCCCCTGGAATGAGCACGCCATGCAGTACGGCGAGGGCCGCGTGCGCCAGTCGTCGGTGTCCACGGCACGCCGGATCGCTTTTCCGAGCGCTCCCATCTGCCGCTCGAAGGCTACGAGCATCGCCTCGTTCGGGTTAAGCGTCAGTACGGCGGGATCGGCCAGGTAGATAAGCCTGATCTCCTTCGGAAGGATGCCGAAGGCCCGCCAGCACACGAGCGCATAAAACCGCAGTCCGAAGAACGCGGCGATCTCGCGCTGCTCGCCCGGGACGCGGCCGGTCTTGTAGTCGGTCAGGATCCACGTCCCATCCACTCGCTCCTCGAGACGGTCGATGATCCCGCGCAGATGCACGTCGGGCAGCTCGTATTCCACCCACCACTCGAGCCGGTTGGCATGAAGCTGTCGGGGGTCTTCGAGCTTGAAGTAGTTGCGCAACAGAAGCCGGCTCTCCTGTAGCCACGCTTCTTCCTCCGGCCGACCCAGACCCGCAGGGCGGAACTCGGGGTCATCGCGAACTTGCTCCCAGAGTGCTTCCAGGAGCTCGAGCGCCCGATCGGGCGTGCGCTGCTGAGGAGGCTCGGAGAAGAGGCGTTCCAAAACCGCGTGCACGAGCGATCCGCGCGCGGCGACTCCCGATACCGGTTCCGGCAACCGATCGATCGCCCGGTACTTGAACAGCTGCGGGCAGTTCTTGAAATCGGTCGCGCTCGATGGCGAGAGCTTCAGTAGCGCCTGCTCCATGCGAAAAACCCTAGGGGGGCACCCTTGGAAATAGGCGGATTTCCGCCCCTGCGGTCCCGGCCCTACAGGGGAAATGCCTTTACGGGGGCGCTCCGCTACCGGCGCGCGTTCTCTGCTCGATACCGGTCAGCGCGACCGGTGACGGGCGTGAGAGAGAAATCAGTCGATTTCGGCCAAGAACTCCGCGAGAGCGCCATTGAAGGCCTCGGGCGCTTCGAGATTCGACAGATGGCCCGCTTCCGGAATGACGACCAAGCGCGACCCACCGATCCGTTCGTGCATCTTGCGCGAAAAGTCCACGGGGGTAAGGGCATCGTTCTCACCCACGATGATGAGAGTTGGCACAGAGATGCCGACGAGGTCATCGGTCGAATCGGGGCGCGTCTTCAAAGCTTCGAGCGCGCCGATGTAGCCGGCCGCGGGATTGTCCATCAGTTCGCGCACGCGCTGAACAACGTCGGGTTTCTTCTCCCGTGTCGGCTCCGCCAAGAGCGCATTGATCAACCCGTCGCTCAGCGCACCGATGCCCTCTTTTTCGACCAGCTCTTGCTGACTTGTTCGTTTAGCGACCCCCTCGGGCGGATCCGCTTCGGCGCGTGTGTCGGCGAGAACAAGGCCGGCTACCCGGTCGCGGTGCCGGCGCAGCAAGGCGAACGCGATGTACCCGCCCATCGACAGACCGCAGATCACGGCTTTGGTTACACCGGCTTCGTCGAGCACGGCCGCGAGTTCATCGGCCGAGCTGTCCACCGAGTACTGCGAGCGATCGTCGGGCGCGTCGCTTCCGCCGAAGCCCTTGAGGTCGACCGCGATGAACCGGAAGCGGTCGCTCAGGGCCTCTACCTGCGGCTCCCACATGCCCCCGTGCAAGGGAAAGGCATGGATCAAGAGCACGGGCAGGCCGTCGCCTCCGCTGTCCGAGTAGTTGATGCTCATACCGTTGACGCTCGCTTGGGGCATCGGTGATTCCTCCCGGGTTGTAGGTGCGCCCGGATACTAGAGGTCGGGGGACCCCTCGGCGCCGCCGCCCTCGATTAGCCCCAGGCGCGGCTTCTCGCCTTTCGCGGTCGCCGCGGGGATGAATAGTTCGAACGTGGTGCCCTTCGAGGAAGACGTCAGGTCGATACGGCCACCCATCGTCGCAACTAGCTGGCTTACGACGTAAAGACCGAGACCTAC
>DATADF010000176.1:0-4468 GCA_036258695.1 Actinomycetota bacterium | reverse complement strand
GGGTTGGAGCTGCCCGCTAGCCCCGCCGGCCAACCACTTGAACATGCTCATCGAGGCGGGCGAGAGAACACCTCGACACTAGGAGCTTGATGGGCCGGTCCGGAGGCCGGCCCATCAGCTGAATTCTCTAAAGCAGTCCCGCGTTCTCCAAGAACTCGCGCGCCAGGTCGGCCGGGTCCTCAACGTCGACGTTGGCACGTCGGTTCAGCTCCGTGATCGTGTCCGTGTCCAGCGCCGCAGTCACCGCATCGATCAGGGCGATCGCCTCGCTGGGAAAGTCCTCTCGCACCAGAGGAGTGATGTTGTCCGCTGCCTGCAGACTCTTGTCATCTTCCAGAACGACGAAGTTGTTCTCCGCGATCGACCCATCCGTCGAAAACAAGAGCCCCACGTCAATGGCGCCGCCGCTCAGCGCTGTGATCGTCGCTCCGTACTCAAGGGCCTTGAACTCGCCGAACTCCACTCCGTAGACCTTCTTCAAGCCCGGGATGCAGAAGGGTCGGTCCGGGCACTCGTGAGGCGCGCCGAGCGTCATGTCGCCGGCCACCGGAGCCAGATCGCTCACCGCGGTGAGACTGAACTCGTCGGAGGTCTCCTGCGTGACTACGAATGCGTTCGTGTCCACGACGTCTGAGTACTGCAACAGCCGCAAGCCCTTTTCCGAGAGAAGAGGCTCGAGCTCTGCGGCGACCTCCGCCGGGTCTCCGGATGGGGTCGACTCGGGATCGAGAACCGACAACAAACTCGCGAGGTACTCCGGAGCGATGTCGATGTCGCCCGACTCCATAGCCGGAAGACGGATCTCCCGTGATTCGATACCCAGCTCGCGGCTTACCTCATAGCCCGCGTTCTCCAATACCTGCGCGTACATCTCGGCGACAATCTGGCTCTCGGCGAAATTGTCGGAGCCCACAGTGAGCTCGCCCTTCGCTTCAGCGCCGGTGGTTGCGCCTCCATCGGCGGTTCCTCCGTCATCGTCCCCTCCCGTCCCGCACGCGCCGAGAAACAGCGCCGCGCAGAGCGCCCCGAGGACGATCCTGCGGGAAATCCGCATGGGTCGGTACCTCCAGTCGAATCGTGGGGCGGCCGTCCCCTGTCTCAGGCCGGGCGCGACTGTAGTACTACGGGTGTAGTTATCCGCCTAGAGCAGCATCGCCGCTGGGCCGGGGCTCGCGACCCAAGCCACGGGCCTCGACGACCATCAGGTCGCTCTCCCCCGGACGCCATTTAGAGCGGCGCATGCCCGTACTTCGTGCTCCCAATGCTTTCTCTACGAGGCCAAGCCCGAGCTCGGTGGCAAAGGCCAGCAGGGCAACGAGCAAGGCACCCCCCAATAACGCCCCGTCGTCGCCGGCCCTAAAGCCGAACACGATGTACGTGCCCAATCCCCCGCCTGCAACCAATGCAGCGAGCGTGGCGGTTGCGACCACCTGGACGGCGGAGGTCCGAATGCCGGCGACGATGAGAGGCATCGCGAGCGGAAGTCGAACACGACGCAGCACCTGCGCCCCCGTCATACCCATTCCGCGCGACGCCTCGATCGTGTCGGCATCCACCTCCTTCACTCCTACATAGGTATTGGTCAGGATCGGCGGAATCGCCAGAAGGAGCAGGGCAACAAAGGTCGGCCAGAAACCGAGACCCAGACCGAATTGAATCGACAACGGCAGGGCGAGCGACAGGATCGCGAATGAAGGGATGGCACGGCCGAGATTGGCGGCGGTTACCGCGACGAACTCAAACCTCCGCAGATGGCCGATGTACAGGCCGATCGGGAGCCCAATCACACTGGCTCCAAGGACGGACGTCCCCGATAGGCGAACGTGCTCCCACAGCCGAGTTGGGATGTCGCCCGTCTCCCTGAACCACTCGAAGAGCTCGGCGAGCATCTAGTGCCGCGCCTTAGCCTGAGCCCATGGAGTGATCAAGCGTTCGGCCAGTATCAGCAACCGGTCCGCCGCGATCGCGAGAACAACGGATAGAACCGCGCCCAGCAGTATGGCCGTTGAGAACGACCTGTTCAGGCCGAGCAAGATGAAATAGCCCAACCCCCCCTGCCCGACCAACGCGGTCACGGTTACCAGTCCAATGGTCGTGACCATCGCGATGCGTATGCCCGCCATGATCACCGGGACCGCGAGAGGCAGCTCCACCCTCCACAGTAATTGCCGGCGGGAGTAGCCCATCCCGAGCGCCGCCTCGCGAGTGTCGCCCGAGACACCCCTCAGCCCGGCGACGATGTTTCGGATCAGTATCAGAAGCGTGTAGCTCACGAGTCCGATCTCCGCGGTCAAGACGGACAGGCCGGTAATCGGGGTGAGGAACGCGAACAGCGCAAGGCTGGGGATCGTGTAGAGGATCCCCGTAACCGAGGCGAGCGGGCCATAGAACCACCGATGCCGCGCGGCGTAGATACCCAGGGGAAAGGAAATGAGGAACCCCAATGCCACCGCGATCAGAGTCAGGTAGAGGTGCTCGCGCGTTTGGAGCGCGATCTCGTCTAGATGATCGATGGCCCAATCCCATCGGAAAAGCTCGTTCACGAGGTTATCTCTGCCGAGATGCGCTCAAGGGTAAGGATGCCGGCATAGCGCTGGGCCTCTTTGGCGACGACCGCCACATTGGTGCGCGACGTCACGATCGAATCGAGCGCCTGCCTAAGCGAGCTACGTTCCGTGACGTAGGCGCTGAAGAGGCGAGGCTCCACCTCGGCGACCGAGGCGACGTCGGCCAACATCCCCCGGTCGACCCAACCCAGTAACTCCCCGGAATCCACGACGCTGACCCAGTCGAGCTTGAAGCGCTCCATCTCGGCAAGCGCCTGCTCCTTCGTGGCCGTCGGAGCAACGACGGGGCCTTGTTCCACCCCGATGTCCTCGACGCGTATAAGCGCCAGACGCTTGAGCCCGCGCTCCATCCCGACGAATCGCTCCACGAAATCGTTCGCAGGTGCGCGAAGGATCTCCTCCGGCGCCGCGAACTGCTCCACGACGCCACCTGTGTTCAGGATCGCGATGCGGTCGGCCATCTTTATCGCCTCGTCGATGTCATGAGTGACGAAGACGATCGTCTTCCGCAAGGTTTGTTGAATCTCCAGGAACTGGTCCTGCAGTCGCTCCCGCACGATGGGGTCCACTGCACCGAAGGGTTCGTCCATCAACATTACGGGTGGGTCTGCGGCCAGAGCCCGCGCGACGCCAACTCGTTGCCGCTGACCCCCCGAGAGTTCGCTCGGGTAGCGAGAGAGAAGCTCGCGGTCTAGATCGAGCATGTCGACCAGCTCGGAAGCACGCTGGTTCACTCTGATGCGATCCCAACCGAGAAGCTGCGGCACCAAGCCGATGTTCTCCGCGACCGTGCGGTGAGGCAGCAAACCAATGCTTTGGATGACGTACCCGATATGCCGTCGGAGAAGGACCGCGTCTTGTTCCATCACGTTGCGACCGTCCACCCAGATCTCACCCGACGTCGGCTCGACCAGCCGATTGATCATCTTCATCGTCGTTGTCTTGCCACAGCCGGAGGGCCCCACCAAAACGACGATCTCGCCGCGCTCGATCTCAAGGCTCAAGTCCTTCACGGCCGGGGGCGCCTCGGGAGCGAAGCGCTTGGAAACATGCCGCAGAGAGATCATGCGGTCCTCAACCTCATCCGCCGCATCCTTTCAGGAATCCGCTCGAGCGGAAGGAATGCGAGAAGGCATACGACGTGGGGCAGGAAGATGATGGTGATCGACGCGTAGGTCAGCACGTGGAAGGCGAACGCTCCACCCAAGAAAACACGTCCGATCCGGCCGCGCGCGAGTAAAAGCGGACTGCTGAGCTCGAAGAGCACGATGAGGTACTGGAAGGCTTGGAGCAACACCGGGTATTCCGCCAGCGGACTTGCCAACCAGGTGCCCCGACGGATCACGGCGCGCGTCAAAGTCGCCCCCGTTAACCACTCGAGGCCTCCAAAACGAAACTTGGCGAAGGCCGCGAGGAAATACGTCAAGACGACGGCGATTTGAATACAACGCAGCGCCCAACCTGCGGCGGCATCGTCTTGCGCATCGTGTGGACCGGCAGGACCGACCGTCGGCAGCACGGCGAGGGCGACAAGGAAAGCTACGCGATCGTGGTCCACCTTTCCGTAGGAGAACCCGATCAACATCCACCACAAATAAAGCAGCGCAACGGCTGCGCCCATCACGCGCGGAGCCTTGCCGAAGACAGCGACCGCCGCCCCAAGCAACCCCCACTGGATGATGGCGACCAGCAACGGAGTCGGAGTGGGGAGGTGTAGCACTCGACCCAGCCACAGTGGATGGTAGAGCTCGCCCGGAAGGTCGCCATGGCCGGCGATCCAGGACGTCGTCAGCAGTACGTCTACGAAGATGAATGAATAGACCACGGCGCGAAACACGGCGACACGTGCGCGCGGTGCGGGCTCAAAGAGCCACCGGTGAATTCCGTCCGGCAGCCGGGAT
>DATADF010000175.1:0-5597 GCA_036258695.1 Actinomycetota bacterium | reverse complement strand
GGCCTCACGATTCTCGACGTGAGCGAGATTCAAAAGCGAACTTTGAATCCGACCGTCAGGATCGTGAGCCGACTTTCATGGCCCAAGATAAGCACCCCCCAGAACGCCACGCCGTTCACCCGGGACGGCCACCGCTACTTGCTCGAGACCGACGAGTTCGGCTCGGGTAAGAACATCGGGGCGGCGCGCATCATCGACATCCAGAACGAGAAAGAGCCCTTCGTCGTGTCCAACCTGCGCCTCGCCGTCAACAAGGGTGGCGAGACACAGGATCCCGGCGACAGCGGGCCCTTCCAGGGCTACCAGGCCCACTACTGCTCACTTCCGAGCCGTGTGGATCCCTACATCGTGGCCTGCAGTTTCATCATGTCGGGCCTGCGCGTTTTCGACATCCGCGACCTCGAGCACCCGAGGGAGATCGCTTATTTCAACAAGCCGCTGATTCCGGGCACCACCAGCACCTATCCGAACAAGGCGGGCGCGTTCGCCATGTCGGCTCCGGCTTACGACCAAGCCACCGGCGACATCTGGTACACCGACGGCCATACCGGTTTCTACGTCGTACGCCTCACGGAGCGGGCCGGCATCACCAGGTTCGCGCCGCGAGTGGTGACTCCCGGCAACTAACTTCGCATCGGTTCAACCGTTTGCTCGTTTCGCTTTTGGGTAGTTCTTGGAAGCGGTTGAGCCTCAGCCGCCAGTTCCGGGGGCAAGGAGGCTCCCCGGACCTACCGAAAGGGGTCGGGTATGTCCGAGACCAACATTGATTCCATGCTCAACAGCTATCTGCGCGACGCGCATTCGATGGAAGTCAATGTCAAGCAAATGTTGGCTTCGATGATCGAAACAACCACGGACCCCCAGATCAAAGAGGGTCTCCAGCGCCATCACAGAGAGACCGAGCAGCAGATCGACAGACTGGCCGGCCGGCTCCAAGCACGCGGCGAGGACACCTCGGTCGTTAAGGACATGGGCGCGCTCATGGGCGCTTTCTTCAAGGGCATGGCCGATCTAGCCCGCTCCGACAAGCCCGGCAAGAACGCACGTGATGGCTACGTCACCGAAGCCCTCGAGATCGCGTCCTATCACCTGCTCGAGCGACTCGCGCTGCAGGCTGGCGATGAGGAGACCGCTCAGGTAGCGCGGACGAACAGGGCGGAAGAAGAGGCAATGAGGGCGGCAATTGAGTCCAACTGGGACAAGTTCATCGAGCTAACCCTCGAGGAAGAGGGTGTCACCGTCGGCTGAGACGTCCGAGCCACCGCGTATATCGGGGGGGTCGCTAGGCGATCGGATGATTCAGACGTGCGCAAACTGCAGCAGTCCCGTGGTCTTGGGGCCTTTGGAGACGAGCTGCCCGATCTGCGCAGCCCCGGTTCGGGCGAGTGGGCATGGTGAGAGAAGGGCGCGCGACACCGTCCCCTTTGTTCGCGACTGGATCACCCAACTGCGCCTTTCGGGGGGAGATTTCACGAAGGCTGCTGCTCGCCAAGCCAACGAGGTCGCCAACGCGGCTTTCCGACGGGGGATTCCCATGGCTGAGATCTTCGACCTCTCACGGGCCGCCTATTACGAGGCGTTGAGACCCGCCTCGAGGCCGGTCACGTCACCAAGGGGCCGCGGTGCTCGGACGACTCTGCGAGGAGCGGCACGCTCACTGCGATCGAACATCTCTCCCATCGCCGATACGGCCTAGGTAAGCCCAACGACCATGGGCATCTACACGGGAGTACTCGAACGCGCCGCAGAAGGTGCAACCGGCGCGTCGGCGGCCCTGTTCGCCTCGCTGTCACGGGCGCGCGGCAAGCGCTTCTTCCATCCTCACGGAAAGATCTACTCAGGCAGCGCGACCTTCCGAACATCTGGCCTGGATCTGCCCTTCGAAGGTACGACCCGCGTGTTGGTTCGTCTGTCCCGCGGCGCCGGCGTTCCGCTATCTCTACCCGATGTTTTCGGTCTTGCGATCAAGCTCCAACCTGTCGAACACGATTTCTTGTTGGCGACCTCCGGAGAAGGCGTAGTCACGCGCCACCTGTTGCTGCCCGGCGCCGGATTCTTCAGCCTTCCGTATTCGAGCGTGCTGCCATACGAACTCCACGACGATTTGGTGGTGTTCGGCGCGCGGGCCTCGGATGAACTGAAGAAGACCAACTCCGGGGACCCGAATGACCTCGACCCGCACGTTGGGGTCGGCCGACTCAGATTTGAGCTCAGCGTCTCCGTCGTGGGTTCGCCATCTTGGGAGACCTTCGGCGAAGTCACTCTTAGCGGCTTTCATGAGGAAGATGTGAAATTCAATCCCTGGAACTGCGCCCCTCCCCTGCGGCCGGCCGGGCCGCTCAACCGTCTGAGACTCGACACCTACCAGGCCAGCCAAGCCGCTCGCTAGGAGCGGGTCCGACGGGGCCGGTTTTCCTAGTGCAATAAAAGACGCCGCGGGTGTCGATTTCCGCATGACGCATTCGACGTGTAGATAGAGGAGGGGTTACGACCGGCCGGCAGAAGACCGGGGCCACTCCCGAAAGGAGGCCGAAATGGCTCGCTTCGTCGCACTGGTCAAGGGATCTCCTGAGTCCGAGTCCGGAGCACTCCCGAAGACCGAAGAGCTTGAGGAAATGACCCGCTACAACGAAGAGCTCGTCAAGGCAGGCGTCATGCTCGCCGGGGAAGGGCTCCACCCGAGTTCCAAGGGAGTTCGCATCAGTTACAGCGCATCCGGGTCCCCCACCGTCACCGATGGCCCGTTCGCGGAGGCCAAGGAATTGGTCGCCGGCTTCTGGATCATCCAGGCACGCGACCTGGCGGAGGCCGTCGAGTGGCTAAAGAGGGCCCCGTTCCAGGACGGCGAGGTCGAGATCCGTCAGATCTTCGAGGACGAGGACTTTGGCGACGCGTTTACCCCCGAGCTGCGGGAGGCGGAGAAGCGGTTGCGCGAGCAGGCGGCGCAGAATCGGTAACTACATGATGAAGCACGCGCCGGTGGGAACGTTCCCCGGCGCGTGCGTCGTGTCGTGACCGAGACGCGGGCTGCGATAGATGCGGTCTGGCGCATCGAATCGCCCAAGCTGATCGCCGGCATCGCTCACATAGTGCGCGATGTCGGGCTCGCGGAAGACTTCGCACACGACGCCCTCGTTGCCGCATTGGAGCAGTGGCCGCGCAATGGAATCCCCGCGAACCCCGGTGCGTGGTTGATGACCACTGCAAAGCGCCGGGCCATCGATTACTTCCGCCGCAACGAGACCCAGCAGCGTAAGTACGCCGAGATCGCGACCCAGCTCGAGGAGCACGACGAGATGCGAGATCCCGAGGAAGTAGAAGACGACCTGCTCCGCCTGCTATTCATCGCCTGCCATCCGGTGCTGTCGCCACCGGCACGCGTCGCGCTGACGCTTCGGCTGATCGGGGGCCTGACTACGGATGAGGTCGCGCGCGCGTTCCTCGTTCCGGAGTCCACCGTGGCACAGCGCATCGTGCGCGCGAAGCGCACGCTTACCGAGGCGCGTGTCCCGTTCGAACTGCCCGGCGTGGCTGAGCGCGCCGATCGGCTGGCATCCGTGCTCGAGGTCATCTATCTGATCTTCAATGAGGGTTACGCCGCTACACAGGGCGAGCATTGGGTGCGACCGGATCTCTGCGAGGACGCTTTGCGAGTTGGGCGCGTCCTTGCGGAACTCGTTTCCAAAGAGCCCGAGGTGCACGGACTCGTCGCATTGATGGAGCTCCAGGCGAGCCGGCTGCGCGCTCGGGTCGGCCCCACAGGTGAGCCCGTGCTGCTGCTCGATCAGGATCGCGCGCGTTGGGACCGCCTGCTGATCCAGCGGGGCCTGCGCTCGTTGGCGCGCGCCGAGGAACTCGGCCCGCTTGGGCCTTACGGGCTTCAAGCCGCGATCGCCGCGTGCCACGCTCGGGCGTACACACCGGAGGAGACCGATTGGATGCGCATCGTCGCCCTCTACGACGCGCTCGCACAGATCATGCCGACACCCGTCGTCGAGCTGAACCGAGCGGTAGCAGTAGCAATGGCATACGGGCCCGCCGCAGGTCTGGACATTGTCGAGCAACTCGCAGAAGAACCGGCTCTCCAGCACTACCACCTACTGCCCAGCGTGCGCGGCGATCTGCTCGAGAAACTCGGACGTCGGCAAGAGGCGCGCGAACAATTTGCGCTCGCTGCAGCCATGACGCGTAATGAGCGGGAACGTGTTCTGCTGCAGGCACGTGCTCAGGCCTTGAACGCGTCGAGCTCATAGTGCGATGTGGAGGGTCGAACACAGGCGTACCAAGGAGCATTTGACGGCCCTAGCCTCCATGCATTAGATCCGTTCCTATTAGCCTGGCAATCGAGTAAACCGACAGGAGCGACCTTGCCACCGTCACGATCCATTCCTCTTCGAATCTTGGCAGTACTCCTTGGAGTGTTTCTGTTGCTCGCCGCCTGCGCAGGTGAGGATGAACCGGCCGGCAGCGATACCCCCGCCGATACGGAGGGTGGAGAGCCCGGAGCCCTTAGCGTGTCTGCGGTCGACAATTCGTTTGAGCCGGCGTCGCTGTCTGCACCTAGCGGAAGCGAGGTGACGGTGGAGGTGACCAACGATGGAAGCAACCCTCACACCTTCACGATTGACGACCTCGCCGATACTTCTACGATCGCGGCTGGAGAGACCGCCTCGGCGTCGTTCACGATGCCCGATGAATCGGTGACCTTTTATTGCACGATCCATGGCGAGGATGCCATGTCGGGAACGATCGAGCCGTCTTGATAGGAAGAGAGACAAGTCGAGTTGCAGGAACCCGCTAAGAAGGAGGCGAGCATGCACAGACGCACCTCTAGATCGCTGATCGCGGTCCTGGCTGCCGTGGCTCTTTTGCCCGGCTTGGAAATCGCCAGCGCGCAGAGCAACCGCTTGATAGCCAACCTCACCGGGGAAAAGGAAGTCGGCGAGCCCGGTGATCCGGATGGCTCCGGAACCGCACGGATCAGACTTCGCCGAGCGGAAAGACGAGTGTGCTGGAGGCTCACCTGGGAAAACATCAGCACGCCTCAGGCGGCTCACATCCACAAGGGCAAGAAGGATGAGAACGGCGACGTGGTCGTGAATCTGTTCTTAACCCCACAAGAGGGAAGCGAGGCCAGCGGCTGCGAGGAGGGCGTGTCCCGGCGGCTGATCAGAAGAATCAAGCAGAGGCCGCGCAACTTCTACGTCAATGTCCACACGGAAGACTTTCCCGCGGGAGCTATCCGAGGCCAGTTACACCGGTAAGCAACGGGGGGTTGGAACCCCTGACTCGGGCGAGACGAAGCACCAAGGCCATCCGCGAGGGAGAGGCCCGGCTCAATCGGACTCGACGGTCCACACGATGTCTCGTTCCGGTTCATAGCTGCAGAACACTCCCGTGCGTACCGACGCATGCAGATGTCGACCCAGTGCCGGATGCACGCGCTCGATCCGGCTTAGAGCGTCGCGGACCCGACGTGTCACCGCCTTGCGGGCACGTTCGACATGGTCTGGCGTGCGACGAGCTCGTCCACCTATCCCGTAAGCGGAACTCAGCTCCTGGCGAAGGAAATCGAGTTCCTCGCGGGCAGCAGAGCC
>DATADF010000174.1:0-12054 GCA_036258695.1 Actinomycetota bacterium | reverse complement strand
GCTTAAGCCCCCGTCCGACAACTCCATCTACGGGAAGTTCGCCTACGGGCTCTCCGCCTATGCCGAGGCTGCGGACGATTGGTACGGCAACGGGGTGATCGGTCTGCACGGAACCAACGACCCCACCTCGGTGGGCCGGCCGGCAAGCCACGGATGCATCCGGATGCGGAACGAGGACATCACCGAGCTCGCCCGCCTGCTGCCCCTCGGAACGCCCATTCTCATCCGCTAGACAACCATGGGGCGGCGACCGTCGGCGGCCCGCTCTTCACTCGCCGCGAATCCGCGGTGGGAGAATGAGGCGAAACGCGAGAGGGAGGTACTTGGTGGACGTCTATCAGTGCCCCGACTGTGAGCTCAGGTTCCAGTTCGCGTCCGAGCTGACCGACCACCTCGCGACCTCGCACCCCGACTTCCACGCCGAGGACAAGTCGGTTGAAGACGCGTTGCTAAAGGCGTCGCACCGTCACCGGCACAAAGAGGGGTATCGCGCCGGGCACGACAAGAACGCCGGCTAGAACTCCTCCGGCAGTAACTAGCCTGCGGAAAGAATCTCGTTAAGGGCGCGCCAGAACCGCCCTCGTGGGATCGGCTCGCACCCCGCGGCCCGCGCCGCGTCTCCCAGCTCGACGTCCACATGCGAGTAGTAGCCGATCACTCGCTTGGGTGTGATTCCCGCTGCCCGCGCCTTCTTCAGCTCCGAGAGGAGCTTCTCCGCGCCGTTGTCGAGATCCAGCACCAAGATCTGTGGGTCGCTGTCGAGCAGCGCCTCGACCAATCCGGCCGTGGTGGTCGTGCGCATCTCGCGGTCGAGCCGCCGCACGGTGTCTCCTAAACGTGCCTTGGCCATCAAGTCGGCCTCGACCAAGAGGACCAGAGGCTGCTCCATCGATCAGCGAGCCTCTGCTTTCATGGAGTCGGCGAGAGCGGTGAGACGCTCGGACAGATCCACGGGATAAGGCGGCGAGGCCTGCTCGAGTGAGTGCAGACGTTCGGGCAGCCTGGTGATGCCGGCAGCACAGCGTTGCCGCATTTCGTCCAGTGGCTCAGGGTCATCAACGCGCCGGCCACCCTCAAGAACCTTTGACAGCAACGGGCGGCCGTCGAGGTGCTCGTCCTCGAGCGCGATCACATCGCGCTGATAGACGCCACCACGTTCCTCGCGGTAGATCTGCTTGCGACCGGGCAGGGTCACCTTCCCCACCGACAGCTTCACCTTGGGACCTTGTTCGTCATGCACGAGCTTGTAAACGCCGCCGAGGAACGGCGCGTCACCACTAGTACCCAATTGGGTGCCCACGCCGAAGGCGTCTACGGGGGCGCCCTCATCCAAGATCTGCTTGATCCGGTACTCATCCATGTCGCCCGAGAGAATGATCTGCACGGTGTGGAGCCCGGCCTCGTCGAGGATCTTTCGAACCGAGCGAGCCAACGTGGCGACGTCTCCGGAATCGATTCGAACGCCTTTTACCTGGACGCCCTCCGAGGCCAGGTCGTTGGCAACCAGAGCGGCCCGTCGGGCGCCCTCCTCCACGTCGAAGGTGTCGATCAGAAGAATCGCCCGGTTCGGGAACTCGCGAGCGTAGGCGCGAAATGCCTCCTCCTCGGAGGGAAAGGACATGACGTAGGAGTGCGCCATAGTGCCGCTCACAGGGATCCCATAGCGCTTGCCGGCCAAGACATTCGAGGTCGCGGACGCGCCCCCTATGTACGCCGCGCGGGCCGCCTTCAACCCGGCGTCGGCTCCATGGTCTCGGCGCAACGAGAAATCGACGAACTGGCAGTCTCTGCATGCGATGTTCACCCGGGCCGCCTTGGACGCGACCATGCTCTGAAATGCAACGCAGTTGATCAGGAACGTCTCGACCAGTTGGGCCTGTACGAGGGGGCCAGTCACGCGCAATACGGGCTCGCCCGCAAAGAAGATTTCCCCTTCGGGTATCGCCCACACGTCGCCGCTAAAACGCAGCTTGCCGAGATGTCCCAAGAACTCCTCGGAGAACATGTCGAGCGATCTCAGGTAACCGAGCGCCTCGTCATCGAAGTGCAGCGTCTCGAGATAGTCGAGCGCATCCTCCAATCCGGCGGCCACGAGGAAGTTGCGCGGCTTAGGAACTTCTCGAATGAAGAGATCGAAGGTCGCCTCTTGGTCGCCCATATCTTGCGCGAAATAGCTCGCGCTCATGGTCAGCTCATAGAGATCCGTCAGCAGCGCGGCGTCGGCCGCGGTTGGCCACATGCTCACTCGAGGCGGGCGCCGGCCCGTTGCATGTCTCGAAGGGCCTGCTCACCGTCGTCCGGCTTCAAGTTGACTGCCCGCATCCCCTGGGCAAGCGTCGTGACCTCGAACCCCTTGCGGCGCGCGTCGATAACGGTCTCCTTGACGCAGTAGTCGGTCGCGAGACCCACAACTACGACGTCGGTCACACCTCTGGCACGCAGCTTTTCATCGAGCCCCGTTTCGCTCTCGACTCCCGTCTCGGGATCCCGCACGGTGAAGCCCGAGTAGCCGTCCTCGCCCCCGGTCCCTTTGCGAACGACCTCCCCAACGACCTTGAGATCCGGGTGAAACTCGGCGCCCCAGCTGTCGCGCACGCAGTGCACGGGCCAGATCCCGCCGTCCTTGGCGAAGTGGGGTGTGGACTCAGGGTGCCAATCTTGCGTGTAGAACACCGGGGCCCCTGCGGCTTGGGCGGCATCGATCTCATCGTTGACGACCGGAACTACTCGCTCACCCTCCGACACGTAAAGGCTGCCCTCCGGGTCGGCGAAGTCGTTTTGAACATCGACCACTATTAGGGCGGTCTTCTCGTCGTAGCGAGCCACTCGGCCTCCCGTACGTCTTGACACTCAGAGCACCAATGAAACGATGCTTGCATCTTAGGTTTGCACCCCACGCTCCAAAGTCAGGGGTACGGCGGGCGGGCATGCCAAATGATCGGCAGCCGCTGATTCGAAAGGGGGGTCGGGTGGCGAAGCGCACGAAGATCAAGGGCTGGCGCAAGATCGCCGCGGCCACCTGGGGCCATCCGAACGACCCACAGATCTACGGAGATCTCGAGTTCGATGCCACACCCATTCTGGAGTTCATCGAGGATGCCCGCGCCGCGACCGGGGCGCGTCTCACCGTTACTCATTTGGTCGGCAAGGCCATTGGGCATGCACTCGGCGAACACCCCGACCTGAACGTTCACATCCACCGCGGTGACTTTGTACGGCGCGACACCGTCGACATCTTTTTCATCGTTTCGGCCGAGGCTGGGTCCGAGCTATCCGGTGTCAAGGTGGAACGCGCCGACGAGAAATCGGCCGTCGAGATCGCCCAGGAGCTGTCCGCAAGAGCAGGCCGCGTACGAACAGGAGACGACGTCGAGTTCGGCAAGACAAAGGCGATGTTCGCTCGGACACCGCGACGACTGCTGCAACTTGGATTCAAGGTCGCCGCCTGGCTCACTACCGACCGCGACCTCGACCTCAAGAAGTACGGGCTACCGCGCCAGCCTTTCGGCAGCGCCATGGTCACTTCGGTCGGCATGTTCGGCATTCAGCACGCCTATGCGCCATTGTCGCCTTACTACCGAGTGCCGTTGATCGTGCTGGTGGGGGAGATCGCGGACAAGCCGACGGTCGTAGACGGCCGCGTCGAGGCCAGACCAATCCTCACGTTGAGCGCGACGCTCGATCACAGATACCTGGACGGTTATCACGCATCCCGACTCGCTCGGAGCCTGCGCGATTACCTCGAGGACCCGAAGCGCTTCGAGCCCGCCCTTAAGCAAGCGCGGACTTCATCCGGATCCCCCACACCGGTAACAGCGACCGGTAGCGGGAGGCGGAAAACCAAAAGTTAGAAGCGGCGCTTTTGCCGGGCCCGCATCATCGAGCGGCGGCCATGTGACGAGTACACCATCGCCGGAGCAGCTAACTCCAAACCACCTGCCTGATACTCGTCCTTCAGCTCCAGCTGGCGAACCATGACGCTGACCTCTTGTGACTGAGTCGGCGAGACGAAGGTCACTCCGGCCCCCGACCTCCCCGCCCGAGCTGTGCGGCCGACGCGATGCAGATAATCCTTGTGATCCTGCGGTGGGTCGTAATTGATGACATGGGTGATGGCATCGAGATCGAGGCCTCTCGCCGCCACATCCGTGGCGATCAAGATGTCGGCCTTACCGGACGCAAAGCGCTCCAGCGTGCGCTCACGGGCGGACTGTCGCATGTCACCGTGGAGCGCCAGAGCCCGAACCTTGCGCGCCTCCAGCCGCGCGGCAAGCCTGTCGGCACCTCGCTTGGTACGCACGAAGACCAGCGCGAGCCCGCGCTCCTCGCCGAGGATCTCGATCAACTTGTCGAGCTTTCCTCGCTCGTCCACAGGCACGAAACGATGGTTTGCCTCTTCCACGGTCGGGCGCGTTTCGGCAACCTCATGCAGCACCGCACTGTTGGTGTAGCGGTCGGCCAGACGACCCGCGAGGCCGTCTAGCGTCGCCGAGAAAAACATGGTTTGGCGGTTCTTGGGAAGCATCGCCACGATGCGATCGACCTGCGGCTGAAATCCCATGTCCAGCATGCGATCGGCTTCGTCGAGAACGAGGATGCTCACCGCGCCCAGCGTGATCAGCTTCCGAGAGACGAGATCCGTGAGACGACCCGGGGTCGCCACCAAGATGTGAGCTTTCCGCGCCCGTTCGGCTTGCTTGTCGAGAGACACTCCTCCGTAAACCGCCGCCACGCGCAGGTTTCGCGACGTCGCGATGTCTTTGATCTCGTCGGTGACCTGTACCGCGAGCTCGCGAGTCGGCACCAGAACCAGAGCCGCGGGGCGCTTCATACTCGGATCGATTCGTTCGACGATGGGGATTCCGAAAGCCAGCGTCTTGCCCGAGCCGGTCCGGGATTTGGCAAGCACGTCCATGCCCTGAAGCGCGTCCCCGAGGACCATCTCCTGGATGGGGAATGCCTCATGGATGTTGCGGCGACCGAGAGCCTGAGCAACGACGCGCGACGCGCCGAGTTGTGCAAAGGATGACAATTGGTTCAACTCCTTCTTGCTCGGTAAAACCGTTACCGATTTGCGGGAGATCTGCGACCACCCCGCAACAAGGAGGGAGAACCGGAAGAAGATCTCACGGGCGACGCCCTGTCGCCCTGGTATTACTGCTTACTGCAACGCCCAGGGTACCCGAGTATTCCCAATACACAAGCTTTTCGACGATTGCCCCTACCCACGTTTGCGTTTGTCGCCCAAAACCAGTCCCCGTGACCGGTGATGGAAAGCCGAGGTGGCTCTCCTCAGGATGCGTGGGGCGATGGCCGCTCGAGCATCTCGATATTGGCCTTCTCTGAGGGGTCAGGCTCGGTAGAGAACCAGGCGTCGAGCATCTCCTTGGCCACGGTCGGCGACGTGAGTCGCAGCCCCATCACGAGGACGTTGGCGTCGTTCCACTTGCGCGCGCCCTCGGCCGTCTGCGCATCCGTGCACAGAGCCGCTCTAATCCCGGGCACCTTGTTCGCGGCAATCGACGCACCCGTGCCGGTCCAACAGAAGAGAACTCCCGTGTCCGCCTCAGCCGAAGCGACGGCCTCGCCGACCTTCCGACCGACCTCGGCCCACTGAATGTCCTCGCCGCCCGGCGGACCGACCACGGTCAGCTCGGCACCGCGACGTTTCAGCTCCTCGATTACGGCTTCGGTCAGTTCGTTGCTTTCATCCGATCCCAACACCACTTTCATGCAGTTGATGTTACGGGTCGTCATCTATGCTCCGCGCCGTGGCCGACGTAGCGGTTTCGATTCGCGGTCTCCGCAAGACTTACGGAAAGGTCGAAGCGGTGCGCGGCATCGATCTCGATGTCGGCGTCGGTGAGGTGTTTGCCCTTCTCGGCCCCAACGGCGCAGGCAAGACCACGACCGTCGAGATCCTGGAAGGGCATCGCAAGCGAACTGCCGGGGAAGTATCGGTTCTGGGCTACGACCCCGGAAGGCGCGAGCGAGTTTTCAAACAACGAATCGGAATTGTGCTTCAAGAGACCGGCATCGAGCCCTTTCTCACGGTCACCGAGGCCATTGACCTATACCGCGGCTACTACCCGAAACCGCTACCGATCGACGAGATCCTCGACGTCGTGGGACTCACCGAGCAGCGCGACGTGCTCGTCAACAAACTCTCGGGAGGTCAGCAGCGGCGGCTCGATGTCGCCATCGGCCTGGCCGGGGATCCCGAGCTGCTGTTCCTCGATGAGCCCACGACGGGTTTCGACCCCGCGGCACGTCGCAAGGCGTGGACCATGGTGGAGAACCTGCAGTCGTTGGGGAAGACGATCTTTCTGACGACGCACTACATGGACGAAGCCCAGCACCTCGCCGACCGGGTGGCGATCATCGTGGATGGGCGCATCGTGGTCGAGGGACCTCCCCAATCACTCGGGGGTACGGAGCTCGCTGAAACACGTATTTCGTTTGTGCTCTCCACCGACGCACCGAAGCTGCCGCGGTCTCTTTCCAATCAGTTTGTCCAGTCGGACGGCCGCTACGAGCTGACGACGTCGCAACCCGAGAAGGTGCTGCATCAGCTGACGGCCTGGGCTTTGGAAAAGAAGACCACTCTCGACAACCTGACCGTGAGGCGTGGCTCTCTCGAAGAGGTGTACCTGGAACTGACTCGGGAGACAGAGCAGGGACCGGTCGATGAGTGACATCGCCCTGACGCTCAGGCAGCTGGGGTTCGAGAACAAGATCTTCTGGCGCAACCCGGCCGCGGTCGGCTTCACCTTCGCCTTCCCGCTGATGTTTCTGGTCCTCTTCAACGCCTTGTTTGGGGAGTCTCAGTTCTTCGTGCCGGCGATTGCCGCGTTCTCCGTGATCTCCGCCTGCTACACGAACATCGCGATCAGCACGGCGTTCGCGCGCGACCAAGGAGTACTGAAGCGGAAGAGAGGGACGCCGATGCCCCCCTCGGTTTACATGCTGGCCCGGGTCCTACACGCAACTGCGATTGGGCTCTTGCTCGTTGTCATCGTCGCTGTGGCGGGCACTTTGTTTTACGACGTCGATCTCCCCACCGACACCATGCCGGCGTTTCTGGTAGCTCTCCTTGTGGGGGCGGCCGCCTTCAGTGCTCTCGGCCTCGCCATCACCGCGTTCGTCCCTAATGCGGATGCAGCTCCGCCGATAGTCAATTTCTCCATACTCCCGTTGTTGTTCATCTCGGACATCTTTCTGCCCTCCGAGAGAGCGCCGGAATGGTTGACGCGCATTGCAGATGTCTTTCCGGTGAAGCACTTCGCCCAGGCAATGGCTTCTGCTTTCAATCCCGGCCGGGGGTCCGGTTGGGAGCCCGGGCACCTCGCGATCGTGATCCTCTGGGGGGTCGTCGGCGTCTTCATCGCGGTGCGGTTCTTCACGTGGGAGCCGCGCCGCTGAGTTCGCCCGGGAGCGGACCGATAGTGACGGACTCCCACATCAAGTTCTCCGTCCATGATCCGGATCACGACCTGACGCGCGTCCGCCTCGCGCACGAGGTCGCGCGACCGCGGCTCGGACCGGACTTCCTGCGCTTCCCCACTCGCTCCGGTTGGGAATTGCTTCTGCCCCGACCGGAGGCCGATCGCGTGGAGTACCAGCTCGAGATCAACCACGGCAACGGCAACTCCGAGCTGATCTGCGACCCGACCAATCCGCTGCGTGCGCCGGGGCCTTTCGGCGACAAGTCCGTCGTCGAGATGCCCGAATATGCGCCACCGGCGTGGGTTGGTTCCGAGCCGGAGGCCCGGGGTAACGTCACCTCATTCGAGGTAAGGAGTCGGGCATTACGAGCACGGATGCGAGCAAGCCTGTGGAGCTCTCCGGGAACCGACCCGGCCGAGCCTCTGCCCTTGCTTGTGGTCCACGACGGATCCGACTACGCGAACTATTCGAGCCTCACTCACTTCCTGGACCACTGCGCCGTGGCTCGCGAGTTGCCTCCCATGCGAGCGGCGCTGCTTGACCCGGTGGACCGGGACCAGATCTATTCCGCCTCCGCGACCTATGCCCGCGCGCTGGCTCACGATCTCCTGCCGCAGCTCGCCGAGATCGCTCCCACCCCGCACGGGCGATCGGCGCGCGTTGGAATGGGGGCCAGCCTCGGCGCACTGGCGATGCTCCACGCGCACCGGCGCACACCGGCTCTGTTCGGAGGGCTTTTCCTCCAGTCGGGCAGCTACTTCCGTCCCCGCGTCGACCGCTACGAAGAGGGCTTCGTTCGCTTCCGCCGCGTCGCCCGCTTCACCAGGGAGCTCACGAGTCGGCAGCCGGAGAACGCACACCCGATCGCGATCACGATGACCTGTGGGACGGCCGAGGAGAATCTCGCCAACAATGTCATCACCCGAGACGCGTTGGAGGCTCAGGGATATACGGTCACCCTCGTGGAGCATCGCGACGCACACAACTGGGTCTCGTGGAGGGACACGCTCTATCCGCATCTCGTCGACCTCTTGAAAGGACTGTGGTCGTGAAGCGGGACGAGGTCGGACTCTGGGCCCCGCAGTTTGGCACGGAGGGCCACGTCATCTCCTACGGGCACTACGGACGGCCGCTTCTGGTGTTTCCTTCCGAACAGGGCCACCGGATGGACTACGAAGACCGAGGGATGATCGCTGCGATGGGGCAGCTGATCGAAGACGGCCGTCTGCGCGTCTATTGCATCGACAGCTTCGACGCGGGGAGCTGGAGCCGCAACGACATCCCGTTGGAGGAGCGGGCCCGCCTTCACGGTTCTTACGAGGACTGGGTGTTGAACCAAGTCGTGCCGTGGATTTTCGACAGTCTCGGCTCGCCGCAAGACATCATCGCTACCGGATGCAGTTTCGGCGCCTACCATGCCGCCAACTTCGCCTTGAAGCGGGCCGATCTGTTTCCTCTAGCGATCTGCCAGAGCGGCGTCTACGACGTGGCGACCGTCGGCTGGGGTGATCCGGGAGATGCCACGTATTTCAACAATCCCATGGCCTACGTCAGTCACTTGCACGGGGACCACTTGGAATGGCTTCGGAGCCGCGTGAATCTGCTGTTGATCTGCGGCCAGGGACAGTGGGAGGACACGACGGGGGCCTTGGAGAGCACAAAGGCATTCGCGGGCCTGCTCGGCTCGAAGGGCATCCGGCATGAGCTCGATCTCTGGGGCTACGACGTACCGCACGACTGGCCGTCGTGGCGCGCGCAGCTCGGCCATCACATGCCAAGGTTCTGTTAGTGCCCCGACCAGCAATGTTTGGGGGCTCCTGGCAGCTGCAAAGCTTCGCCATCCTGCGTTCTCGGTCGGCCGCATACGCTCCGGGTATGCGGCCTCCCTGCGGCCTTGCCTTGCTCGCTTTTCGCGCGCCAGTATCTCGCCAACATCACTGGCCGGAGCACTGATGGCGACCAACCACCTGATCGGGATGTTGCTCGGGACCGAGGAGGACTGGCCGGGCGCGTTCGAGGCGATGATGCGTCGCCTCAATCCGACCATCAAGTACGGAGGCGAGACGCACTCTTTCTCAACCGAGCGCATCACTATCGAGCCGTTCAACCTGCGCGCGATACCGCGCCACCGGGTGGTGATCGACCGCCTCGCGTATTGGTACTACGTGCCGCGCGAGTGGCTGAAGAAGGTCGCGCTGATGAACGGCGTGTATCTGTTGAACAACCCGTTCACTTTTCAGGCGATGGAGAAGCACGCCGCCTACTGCGCCATGATGCGGCTCGGCCTGCACGTCCCCGAGACATGGATGCTGCCCACGAAGAAGCCGCCGGAGAATCCGCGGTTCCCCTACACCGCCGCCAAGTACAACCTCCCGTTCCGTCTGGAGGATGTCGCGCACGCGGTCGGTTACCCCCTGTTCATGAAGCCGTTCGACGGGGGGGCCTGGGTCGGAGTCACCCGCATCAAGGACGACGACGACCTGCACCGCCGCTACGACGAGTCGGGCGAACGGCTCATGCATCTGCAGAAGTCCATCGAGGACTTCGACATCTTCGTTCGGAGCTTGTCGATCGGGGCCGAGACGATGGTCATGCACTACGACCCCGACCAGCCGATGCACGGCCGCTACCAGATCTCACACGGTTTCTTGACGCCGGAGTTGGGTGAGGAGGTCGTGACCATTGGACGGCTCGTCAACGCGTTCTTTCTGTGGGAGTTCAATTCCTGCGAGACGATCATCAAGGACGGCGTCGTCTATCCGATCGACTACGCGAACGCCAACCCCGACATCGCGCTGATCAGCCTGCACTACTACTTCCCGTGGGCCATCAAGGCGCTGATCAAATGGTCGATCTTCTGCGCCACCACCGGCCGCCCCATGCGCATCGACCAGGAGACCGGCCGCTACTTCGAGATCGGCGACCGCGAGGATCTGAGCTATGAGGAGAAGCTAGAGGGCTACCGCAAGCTCACCGACGAGTACTTCGATGCGGCCCGCTACCACGAGTTCTGCGCCAAGCATTTGCCCGAGATCGACGAGGCGATGCTCGATTACATCGAGAGCGACGAGTTCGACCGGTTGCTGCTCGAGACGGTGATCTCAACGTTTCCTCCGCACGAGCACGAGAAGTTTGTCGAGCACTACCGGGGCATCATGGCCGCTTGGGCCAAAGACCAACACAACGTCGCCGCGCCGCGCTAGCCTCGGAGGCAGATCTGAACATCAATCACCGATGAACTCCTGCGCGGTCTAAGAAGGCGCGCCCGGCGTTACGAAGCCACTCTCGTACGCAAGCACCACGGCCTGGACCCGATCCCTGAGACCTAACTTTCCGAGGATGCGGTTGACATGGGTCTTCACGGTGGCTTCGCTGACGACCAGCGCCTTCGCTATCTCAGCGTTCGAAAGACCCCGCGCCATCATGCGCAGCACTTCTCGTTCACGGTCCGTCAGAAGCCCGGCTAACGACGCCCGTTCTCCGGGCTGAGACTTGCCGACGAATTCTTCGATCAGCCGCTTTGTGATCTCCGGAGCCAGCAGAGTGTCGCCTCCTGCCACCGCTCGGACGGCGCCGGCCAGCTCTCCAGGGGGTGCACTCTTGAGCAGAAAGCCGCTCGCGCCGGCCTTCATTGCTTCATAGACGTACTCATCTAGATCAAAGGTCGTAAGGATCAGCACGCGGGGGCCCTCGCCTCCGGTGTCCGCGACCACCCGGCGTGTCGCTTCCAAACCGTTCATGCCCGGCATGCGCACGTCCATGAGGACTACGTCCGGGGAGAGCTCTCGCGTGAGCTCGAAAGCCTCAGTCCCGTCGGTCGCCTCGGCGACGACCTCGATGTCGTCCTGAGCCTCCAAGATCATCCGAAATCCACCGCGAACAAGTGCCTCGTCATCCGCAATGAGCACGCGGATCATCTAGGACCTTCATCCAGAGGGATGACGGCCCGCAAGCGAAAGCCCCCCTCAGCGCGGCTGCCGACTTCCATCTTGCCGTTGTACATCGCCACCCGTTCCCGAATCCCGATGAGCCCGTGTCCCTCGGCTCCATTTCGCGTCAAACCTCGCCCGTCATCGACGATCTCGATACTGAGCTGACTGTCGCCATACGTGATTCGCACGTCGACCGCCGACGCGTTGGCGTGCTTCAGGGCGTTTGTGAGGCCCTCCTGCACGATTCGATAGGCAGACAACTCGATGCTCGCCGGCAAGGGGCGATCCGAACCATCTATCTCGAGCTCTACCGGCAATCCCGTGCCCCGCACTTGGTGTACGAGCGCGCCTAGTTCTCTGAGACCCGGCTGCGGCGCCGTCTCGGATTCAGCGTCGCCTACTCTGAGTATTCCTAGCAATCGACGGAGCTCCGTGACGGTCGCGCGTCCCGTGCGTTGAATGTTCTCGAGTGACTCGATCGCCTGATCAGGGGACTGGGCGAACACCTGCTGCGCCGCACCGGCCTGAACCACCATCACGCTGACGTTGTGTGCGATCACGTCGTGCAATTCGCGTGCCAGACGTGCCCTCTCCTGCGCGATGGCAGCCTGCGTCCGAGCCTCCTGTTGCTGCTCCAGCTGGAAGACCTGCAAGCCTCGACCGTGCAGGATCCGCC
>DATADF010000173.1:0-2675 GCA_036258695.1 Actinomycetota bacterium | reverse complement strand
CTGTCGCAGCGGATCAGACGACATTCCGGCGACCTTTTTGCTCAACCCGGCATAGAGGTAATCCAAATTCCTCCCGTATGCACCGAGGTCGGTCTGCGCGACTTTTCCAAGACCTCGCGCCTGATCGATCAAGCGCACGAGCAAACCGTTCGCTTCCTGAACCACGAGCACTGCTTGACCTGTGACCACGACGAACCCGTCCGACAGAAAGGAGTGAAGGACGGCCAGGGACTAACACACGCCGATCGTCTCAACAACGTCGCCTAGCGGCGGATCCAAGACAAGGAGAAGATGAATGAAGAAACACCGCTTAGCCGCAGTAGGCCTCACAGGGCTTCTCATACTCGGTGCCTGCACGACGGGCGACGGAGGATCGCGGTCAGAAAGGGCGATCACGCAGGCCGCAGCTCCCGCGGCCGACGAAGCCTCCCTGATCGATAGGGATGAGTTCCGGCGGGGGGTCAGGGATCTGTGGGAGGACCACATCGCGTGGACCCGTCTTTTCATCGTGAGCGCGGTCGACGGGCTCGCGGATGTCGACGTGACGGCCGAGCGCCTGCTGCGCAACCAAACCGAGATCGGCGACGCCATCAAGCCCTTCTTCGGCGACGAAGCGGGCAAGGAATTGACCAACCTGCTCAACGAGCACATCTTGATCGCGGCCGACGTCATCAGTGCAGCCAAGAAGGGTGACGACAAAGCCGTCGACAGAAACACCAGGGCCTGGTATCGCAACGGCAACGAGATCGCCGATTTCCTGGCCGACGCGGGAGTGGGTTCACGTACCGATCTGCGCGCCATGATGAAGGGTCACCTCGACACCACCCTCGACGAGGCAGTGGCTCGGCTCTCGGGCGACTACAGGGCCGAGATCGAGGCCTACGACGAGGTCCGCAGCCACATCCACCACATGTCCGACGCTCTTGCCGAGGGGATCCTCGCAGTCAAGAGCTCGTCTGGCTCCTACGACTACTGATCCGGCTTGGCAAAGCCGATCCGAGATTTAGGGGCGTGGGTTATCCCCCGCCCCGTCTCGTTCGAGCCCCCTCTCAGGCGTCGGTGCTTGCGATTGCAAGAACGCTCGAGTGCCGAAAGTCTTCGGGGTCTCGTCTTAGTTGGTGCGAGTGCGGCGGAACGCGACACAGCACATGCCTGGTTGCGGTTCGAGGCGTGCTTCGAGTCGCTCCAGGCCCAGCTCCTCGACCATCGCTTGCATGATGTCGAGGTTCATGCCACACACCAGGTTCGTGTAGTCCCGCGATAGCTGGTGGAAGGGGCAGTTCCGCAGCCGGATGTTTCCCTCCTCGTCATGGAAGGGCTCGAACCCGTAGCTCGCCAGGACATCTTCTGCGGTTCTCGTGAGGTTCTTCGTTCCCTGGTGGCGGCCGGCCTTCTCGCGAACCTGCTCCGCCATCTCTTTGCCCAGAGCGCGCGCTGCTTCGCGCACGGGGTCCGTGCTCGTGTTCTTCGAAAGCGCCTCAGCAAAGACACGAGCGGCGAGCTGGTATTCGCGATGTGGCAACGAAACGTTGAGCTCTCGGTTGGGTCGCTTGTAGAGCTTTGCCGGTCGCCCCGCTCCGGGGCCCTTGCGGTCCGTCAATCGCCGGAACTCGACCTCGAGCAGGCCCTCCTCGGCCAGCTTGTCGAGATGGAAGGCGGCCAAGGGCCGTTTGATCCCGACCGCCTTTGCCGCCTGCTCCCGGCTGACCGCATCGGTCTCCGACGTCACGAACTCGTAGAGGCGGCGGCGTACGGGTTCGCCCAGCAGGGAGACGGCTTCGACTGCGTCTGTCATGGATCGCCGTTTCTCTCGGTGGATTCGTACGGCCTTGATTCTACCATCGAACGTCGTTTTCTAAAAGAATCCGCTCTTGGACTTGACCGAGCGGACACGGCGGGCGTACACTCTAAAAATAATGAGAAATAGTCTTACGGCGAGATGCCGAGCAGGGCGACGGCTTCCACTCTTCATGCGGGCGGGGTTCCTGCTCCTGGGTCTGGGCCTGGCGCTGGATCTCGCCTATCACTTCCTCTCGGTCGCCCTCGGCAGCGGTGAGCCTTCCCACTCGGGTGCCTTCGCCACCGCGCTTCACACGCTCGTGCTCGGGGGCATGGCCGTGACGTTCGGGGGCCTCCTTCACTTCGCACTCAGTTCGCATCGAGCCGTCGACAGAAAGGAGAGATAGTGAATCTGGCTGCTGCACCACAGCTCCTCGATCACCCTGTTGCGACGTGGTCAACGAGCTGCCTTGGGGGTTCTTCCTCCTCGTCCACATCGCGCTGTTCGCCGTAGGCGCTTATTTCGCTTTCCGCTCGTTCGAGGGAGGGCTCGGCGTTATCGGTTGGGGATTCGCTTTGTTCGCGCTGGCCGAGATCAGCTACATGACCTACCACGTCAACATCACACAGTTCCTCTTCGCGCACACGGTCTCCGAGGTGCTCGATGGTTTGGCGTTCGTGGCGCTGTTCGCCGGAGCCGCCCGGCGTGTCACGGGTGATCGGCGGGGGCGCCTGTCGCCCCGACCCGAGGTGACCTCTTGAAGGCGCGGATCCTCATGGTCGTGATGCCGGCTTTGCTCCTCGGAGCGGCGTGCTCGTCCAACGCCTCCGAATCGACGAATGGGACGGCTGGGACCGAAGCCCCGTTCGAGATCTCGGAGGATCCGGTTGCCACA
>DATADF010000172.1:0-5857 GCA_036258695.1 Actinomycetota bacterium | reverse complement strand
CGGCGATGACCGCAAGCTCTTCCTCGGCATCCTCTTCGCGTGCGGCGAGGTAGCTAGTGGCAATCGCGTTCGCGTTCTCGGCTGCCTGCTCCGGCGATTCGGACTCATACGTGATCACGAGAACCTCTGTGTCTGTCTCGGTGATCACATTCAGTCCGGCGAGGAATGTGTCGAAAGAGTCGTCACTTCCCGCCGACCGGAGAGCATCTCCGAGAACGGTTCGCGACGTCATGAACTGCACCTCGGTGCTCAGATTCAGGACGGGAACAGAAGCGACCTCCGTCGCCGGGACCAGGGGGAGGGGTTTGACCAGTACTTTGGCTTTGGCCCTATACAACTCCGTCTGGAACGCCGAGAGCAGAAACGCGAGCAAAGCGGCCAAGACGGTGAGCGCCGCAATGAGTCGGCGGCCCGAATTGAGGCGCGCTATGTAATCGCCGAGCGTGACACCCTGGCCCGAGCCGGCGTAGTCATCGCGAGGAGTGGCGCTTCTGGACACGGATGCGGAAGTCTACGAGGGTCCTCCCGAGGAGGGGCCGCCGTTATACTTCGGCGTTCCGACGTGGCCTTGACGTGAGCGCCGCGCTCTTTCTCTCGATGAAGGGAATCGAATGAAGTCGTCGGTCGGTGATGCACGCGATCTGCCCGAGGAAACGCTGCTCGGGCTATATCGTGTGATGCAACTCATCCGCCGTGCCGAAGAAGTCATTGCCGATCTACTCGAAGCCGGCGAGATCAAATGCCCCACGCATCTCTACATAGGACAGGAAGCAGTGGCGGCCGGGGTGTGCGCAGCTCTGCGCGCCGACGACATCGTTTTCGGGACTCACAGGTCACACGGTCACTACCTCGCCAAGGGCGGAGACCTCGACGGCATGATGGCAGAGCTCCTCGGCAAGGAGACCGGTTGTGCGCGCGGACGCGGGGGCTCGATGCATCTCGTCGCGCCGGAGGTCGGCATTCTCGGCACCTCGCCGATCGTCGCCGGCAGTCTCCCACTCGCGGTTGGAACCGCGTGGGCGTCTCTTCTAAGAGGCGACGGCAAGGTCTCGGCTGTCTTCTTCGGGGACGGCGCGGTCGAGGAAGGCGTGTATCACGAGTGTCTGAATTTCGCATCGTTGAAGAAGCTGCCGGTGGTTTTCGTCTGCGAGAACAACTTCTACTCGAGCCATCTCATCCTTTCGGAAAGACAGCCCGTGGACAACATCCACGAAACGGCGGGCGTCCACGACCTTCCGGGTTTTCGTATCGACGGCAACGATGTAGTGCAGGTCTTCGATACCGCGAAAGAGGCAGTTGATCGGGCGCGCGCGGGGCTTGGTCCCACGCTCATCGAGGCACGGACCTACCGCTGGCGGGGACACGTAGGACCGAACTGGGATCTGGACAAAGACATTCGGACCGAACAAGAGGTTCGCTCCTGGATGGAGAAGGATCCCATCAAGCGCGCGCGAGAGAGCCTGCTGGGCTCCGGGGTGTCGGAGACAGACCTACGGCAAATCGATTACGAGATCGAAGATGAGATCACTCGCTCCGTCGAGTTCGCGCGCTCAAGCCCCTATCCGGATGCAACAGCGCTCGCAGACTTCGTGTTGGTGCCATGAGTAGACAACTCTCCTACGGGCTCGCGATCAACGAGGCGATGCACCAACTCATGGAACGCGACGAAAGCGTGTTTCTCACCGGTCAGGGAGTCATCAGTCCGTGGTACGTCGGCAACACGACCCAAGGACTTTTCGACCGTTTCGGCCCCCAGAGGATCGTGGACACACCGGTCTCGGAGCTGTGCATCACCGGAGCGGCTGTAGGCGCGGCCCTAGCGGGCATGCGACCGGTCGTTATCCATCCCCGCATGGACTTCATGCTTCTCGCCGTGGACCAGGTCGTCAATCAGGCGGCGAACTGGCATTACATGTCCGGGGGCCGCACCAAGGTCCCGGTCACCGTTAGGGGAATCGTGAACCGCGGAGGCGAACAGGCCGCGCAACACTCACAAAGCTTCCATGCCCTCTACGCGCACGTGCCGGGGCTCAAGGTCGTCATGCCTGCCACCCCCCACGATGCCAAGGGTCTCCTTATCTCCGCGGTGCTCGACGACAACCCGGTCGTCTACATCGATGACCGCTGGCTGTACGAGGAGACCGCCGACGTTCCGGAGGACTTCTACGAAGTCGAGCTGGGCAAGGCGCGCGTTGCCCGCGAGGGCAAGGACGTCACCATCGTGGCGACGTCTTGGCTTTCGGCTCAAGCTTTGATCGCGGCCCAGGGCTTGGCCGATGAGGGGATCGAGGCGGAGGTGATCGATCTCAGAACCCTCAAACCCCTTGATAGCCAGGCGATCCTCGAATCGGTCGCAAAGACGGGCCGGCTCGTCGTTGCCGACGGAGGGTGGAGGACTTGTGGTTACGCCGCCGAGGTCATTGCCGGCGTTGCAACCGAAGCCCATGACTCGCTGCGCGCCGCGCCGGTACGCGTCACTTTGCCGGACGTTCCCGCGCCGATGAGCAAGACGCTTGAAGCCGTGTTCTACAGAAGGGCAGAGCACATCGCGGATGGGGTCAGGGCCGTTCTGGGGTTGGGTCGAGCTGGATCTCGGGAGGAGACGGATGGCTTTGCTGCTCCCGGCACCGAGGTGTCGTATGCCATGAGAGAGGCGGTCAAATAGAGATGTCGTATCGCTCGCCGTTCGTCGATCTTCCGACCCATTGGCAAAACCTCAGAGATGAGCTCCTTCCCGTAATCGAAGACGTTCTCGGTCGCGGCCAGGTGATCATGCGCGACGAGCTCGCCCGTTTCGAGGAGGAGATCGCCGCGTTCTGCGGCACGCGCTTCGCGATAGGACTCAATAGCTGCACGGACGGGATGTTCCTCGCGTTGAAAGCGGCAGGAGTAGGGGACGGACACGAGGTCATCACGGTGGGGCATACCTTCGTGGCGACTATTGCCGCCATCGTCCACAACGGCGCCCGTCCCGTGTTGGTGGATGTGAATTTGGACGATCATCTGATGGATGTCGGGGCTCTAGAGCGGGCGCTGACTCCGCGCACCAAGGCGATCATCCCGGTTCACCTGAACGGCCGAATCTGCGATATGGATCGATTGGTCTCTCTGGCCGACGAGCATGGGCTCGTGATCGTCGAGGACGCGGCTCAAGCGCTTGGCGCGACCTACCGGGGCAGCAAGGCGGGGTCCTTCGGCGCGGCGGGGTGTTTCAGCCTGTATCCGATGAAACTTCTCGGCGCGTATGGCGACGGCGGCGCGCTCGTGACGGACGACGAGGAGCTGTACAAGAGGATCCGGATGTACCGCGATCACGGTCAGAATCGCACGACCGGCGAAGTATGGGACTACGGATTCAACAGCCGACTCGACAACGTCCAAGCAGCCATACTCTCCGTGAAGCTGCGCCACCTCCCCGAGTGGCTGGAGCGCCGTCGCGAGCTGGCCGCACGTTACAAGCAAGGCCTCAGTGAGCTGCCGGAGATCGTCCTCCCTCTCGGTATTGGCGAAGACGCCGAGCGGTACGACGTTTTCCAGAACTTCGTCATACGGGCTCCGGAAAGAGACAGCCTGGCAAAGCATCTCGAGGAGAACGGTGTCGAGACTTTGATCTCATGGCCCGTACCGACGCATCACCATTCAAACCTGGGGTTATCCCAGTTCGATCTGCCGAACACGGAAGAGCTATCCCGGTCGGTTCTGTCCCTGCCGATGAACGCCGAAGTCACCGACGAGCAAGTTGACTACACGGTCAGCCAGATCAAATCCTTCTACCGCTAGGAGACGTCGCCCCCTGCAGCGCATCGCGAAGCGGGCCCTCGACGTCTTTCTCTCGGGAGCCGCGCTAGTCCTCACCGCGCCAATCCAACTGGTGCTGGCCGTCTTGATAAAAGTGGATTCCCGAGGACCCGTTTTGTATCGCGGCGTGCGTGTCGGCCGCGGTGGCAAGCCGTTTCGGATGCTCAAATTCCGGACGATGGTCGTGGACGCGGATCGCATCGGGGGACCGTCAACTGCCGGTGATGATCCACGCATAACGCGAATGGGCCATCTTCTTCGTCGTTACAAGTTGGACGAACTACCGCAGTTGTTGAACGTATTCAAGGGTGAGATGAGTCTCGTGGGGCCTCGCCCAGAGGTGCCGCACTACGTGGAGATGTACGAAGAGTCCGAACTCCGGCTTCTCGAGGTCAAGCCGGGCATCACGGACTACGCCTCGCTCAAGTTTCACAACGAAGGCGAGATCTTGCGCGGCGCCGAGGACCCGGAGGAGGCGTACATGCGTCTCATTCGTCCCGAGAAAATCCGACTCGGTCTCGAGTACGTCGACAATTGGTCTATTGCGGGCGACCTCAAGATCCTCGGGCTGACATTGCGACAGATCTTGAGTCGCGGCGATTCGAGCTCTGGAAACGAAGCCGAAGTCGCCCCCGATTACAGCACTGTTACCGAGACCTCGGCCACGCCCATCAGTAAGGAAGCAGTAGCCATGATGGAGGCGCGTTACGCGTGGGCCGCCGAACGTGCACGCGGGAAGCGCGTGCTCGAGCTCGGCTGTGGCTCCGGACAGGGACTCGGCCTCCTCCAAGAGAGCGCGGCCGCCGTTGTGGGCGGTGATCCCATGCACAAATTGCTGACCGGTGCGAAGAACCATTACGGGGATCGCGTCGTGCTGGTCGCGCTCGACGCGCATCGGCTTCCATTTCGAGCGGACAGCTTCGATGTCATCGTCATGTTCGAAATGATTTATTACCTGCAGGATCCCGCGGCCGTCTTGCACGAATGTCGTCGTGTGCTGAGCGCCGACGCGGTGATTCTGATTGCGACCGCTAATCCGGAGCGCCCCGACTTCAATCCCAGTCCCTACAGCCACAGATACTTCTCGGCCGCAGAGCTCGTAAAGCTCTTCGCCGAGGCCGGGTTCGCGGGTGAACTGCTCGCCGGTTTCCCCGCAGCCGACCCCGGCTTCAAATCGAAGGTCCTCGCGCTGGCTCGCCGTGTGGCGGTGAGACTTCACCTGATCCCGAAGACGATGGCCGGAAAGGCGTGGTTGAAGAGGCTCGTCTATGGCGAGCTGCAAACCGTCACCGAGGTTTCGGGCGACGGAACCCCCCCGAGGCTTGAGCCCTGGAAGTGACTCAGGCCCCGCGCTACAAAGTGATTTACGCGGCGGCTCGGCCGTCTTGACCCTCTGAGCCGGCGGGCAGCGGCGGTTGATATTCAGACACCACTCGGTGTCGGACCGGCAACTTTTGGCCGGAGGTGCCGTTACCTCTTTATTAGAAGGGTGAGCGAGCTCGATCGGGTCGTCGCGGCAGGCGCTTGGGACCACTTTGTCCTAGGCAAAATGACCTATTCATCATTAGTTCCCCGCTGTGTCAGACTCGGTGAGGCATGAGCTGGCAAACTTTGGGTACACGCTGCCCGTGAACGTTCGCTACAGCACCCACGTCGACGCGCCCGATGGGCTTCCCTGGGGGTCGCTCGAGGACAAAGAGCTCACCCTGGCGTTCCAGCGCGGGGACGAGGGGGCCTATCAGGCGATCTACGAGCGGTACTCGCCGCGCGTTCAGGGCATCTGTCGCCGCATGCTGGGCGACCCCGACGACGCCCAGGAAGCTACCCAAGAGACCTTCTTGCGGGTTTACCAGGGCCTGGCCCGCTTCAACGGCCGTTACCAGTTGGCGGCGTGGGTCACCCGAATAGCCACCAACGTCTGTCTCGACCAGATCCGCCGGGCGGCGGGAACGCGAGCGGATCTGGTCGAGGCAGACGTTCGTGGCTATTCGGGTGACCCACGCCGCCAACTGGTAACGGCCGTTGAAGCGGGCCAGGCCCTGGTAAACCCGCAAGAAGG
>DATADF010000171.1:0-2495 GCA_036258695.1 Actinomycetota bacterium | reverse complement strand
ACGTCCTCGGCGAAGTGAGCGAGCGCACGGCGCTCACGTCCAACAAGGACCTGCTCCGCCTGTATGAGAAATGGCTCCGGACTCGCAGCCGTCGCAGCGGCGACCTGCTCGTGCAACGCGGCATCGTCCCGAACACCGCGGTCACGAGCCGATTCGTTCAATAGCGAACGGCCGGGGCCGTCGCGGGAAGGAAAATTTACGTGGCTACCCGGGAGCAACTCGCCGACGAGGCAGCAAGAGCGCAGAAAGTTCGACACCTTGTCGATTTGGCGACATCTCTCATCATGCAGTCGGGGATGACCCGGAAGGATGCGGAAACCCTCGTTGCCACCGTCCGCGAGCGCATCCTCAACCTCTTCCCCGATGGGGAAGACACCTACGAACTCGTTTATGCGCCGCGGTTTAGGCGATTGATCGACGAGTTCGCCCGACCCGATCCGCGCGGCCGCGGTGTCGTCATTCAGTTCCCGTCGCCCCGACCCTGACGGTTATTCGTTAACACGCGTTGTCGAACGTGGTGTCCTCCGCGATGGACGCCTGCACGCAAAAACCCATCTCTGCAGAAGGGCGTCTAAAGCCCTGAGTCCCGTGAGCAGCTCGGCCTCACGGTTGGAATACCCGGTCTAAGCCGCACGAAACGAGAGAGATACGCCCCGAGGGCCTATCGGGTCCTCCCGGGCTCGGCGCTCCCGGATTTTCCGCTTGTTGCCCGAGAATGCAATCACGTTTTTGGCTGGCATCATCACTGCATATACGGCCGCCATCATACGAGTCATTCCTTCGGGGATGACGGAGGCGGTTTTGGGCGAACCTCGACGGTTTGCTGAAGGAGCGGCAGGCATCATGGCGACGACGACGAAAACGAAGAACGCGGCAAAGGGCAGTCGCTACGACGAGCTGAAGAAGATGCTCGAAGACCGCCGCCGCGAGCTGATGAACGAAGTGCAGGGCAAGATTCGCGACGCCCGGGCCGAGGGGAACAAAGAGCGCGAGGTGCTCGACCAGGGCGAGAGCTCCGAGGTCGACATCCAGGAGGACATCGAGTTCGCGCTCATTCAGATGAAGGCTGAGACGCTGAACAAGATCGACGCGGCGCTCCGTCGACTGGACGAAGGGACCTACGGCGATTGCTTCGAGTGCGGCGACGAGATCTCGGAAGCGCGTCTGCGGGCGCTCCCGTTTGCCGTCCGGTGCAAGGACTGCGAGGAAGCGCGTGAGACGGCCGAGCAGCGCGAGCGAATCATGGCGCAGCGCCGTGGCTCCTCGGCGCTCTTCTTCGACATGTCGAACTGACGCGCGCCTCCGGGCGCGGCGCCACCTCCAACTCCCAACTTCCAGCCACCCAACCCGTAATTTGGGGCTTGGGTTCCTGGGAGTTGGGAGTTACTGTATCCAGCCCCCTCTCCGAACCACCGCCTAAACACTCGGCGTCCAACGAGTTAGGAGAACATTCCCGCATGGCCGAACGCGACGAAACGCTCGATCTCGAGGAAGTGTCCGCCGGAGATCGGCCGCTTGCCGTTCCCGACGAACTGCCGATCCTCCCGCTGCGCGACACGGTCCTCTTTCCGAACTCGTTCATGCCGCTCGCGGTCGCGCGCGAGAGCTCGGTGCGCCTGATAGACGAGGCGATTTCGAGCGGCAAGCTGATTGGCGTCTTCACCCAGCGCGATGCGTCGGTCGAGGAGCCGCAGCAGGATGATCTCTACCGCGTAGGCACCGCCAGCCACATCCACAAGATGTTCAAGCTGCCCGACGGCAGCCTGCGGTTGATCGTCCAGGGGCTCGCGCGCCTGACTCTGGAGCAGGTCACCGATACGCGTCCCTACCTGCGTGCCCGCGTGAGCCCCGCGCCCGAGTCGCTGATCGAGGACGATCGGCTGGAGATTGACGCGCTGCTCCGGAACATCAAGACGAATTTCCAGCAGGTCGTCTCGCTGTCGCCGCTGCTCTCGGACGATCTCCAGACGCTTGCGATGAACATCGCCGAGCCGGGACGCCTGGCGGACTTCATCGCCTCGAGCCTCACGACGATCGGGACGGCCGTGAAGCAGGAGGTGCTCGAGACGCTCGACGTCCGCGCACGCATGGACGCGCTGAACCGAATCCTGATCAAGGAGCTCGAGGTGCTCGAGCTCGGTTCCAAGATCCAGTCACAGGTGCAGTCCGAGGTCGGCAAGAACCAGCGTGAGTATTTCCTGCGCGAGCAGCTGAAGGCGATTCAGAAGGAGCTTGGCGAAGGCGACGACCAGACGAAGGACGTCGAGGAGCTGACCGAGAAGATCGAGACGGCCGGCATGCCCGAAGCGGTCAAGAAGGAGGCGATGCGCGAGCTCGAGCGGCTCGCGAAGATGCCGGTCGCGGCTGCCGAGTACACCGTGTCGCGCACGTATCTGGACTGGATCGTTGCGCTGCCGTGGTCGCGCCGCACCGAAGATTCGATCGACCTGCGCCGCACCAAGGAGGTGCTCGATGCGGATCACTCAGGGCTCGAG
>DATADF010000170.1:0-12798 GCA_036258695.1 Actinomycetota bacterium | reverse complement strand
CACGCCGATACGCGCCTTGGCCCGAAGATCGCGGATCAGGACTCGATCTCGGTCAGCCATGTCCGCCCGCTGACGCGATCGCGTCGGTCAAGGCGACGGCACGGTGCGTCTCTCTCACATCGTGTACCCGCACGATGTGCGCCCCCTTTGCAACGGCCCAACACACGCTCGCGAGAGTCCCCTCGAGCCTTTCGTTCTCGGGTAGATCCAGGATGTGGCCTATGAAGGACTTGCGAGAGGTCCCCACAAGGACGGGGCGACCCAAAGCAACCAGCTCGTCGAGGCGGCGCAGGATTTGGAGATTCTGATCGGGTGATTTGGCAAACCCGATGCCCGGGTCTAGGACGACGGACTCTGGACCGACGCCCTTGCTCTCCAATTCGGCGGCGCGCTGCTTCAGAAAAGTGCAGACGTCTGCGACAACATCGCCGTAATCGGTCAGCGATCGCATCGTCGCCGGAGTCCCACGCGAATGCATGATCACGATGGCCGCCCCGGACTCGGCCGCCAGCCGATCGGCTTCACGCTGTGTGGCTTCGCCCAGCGTGTCGTTCAGAATCGACACGCCCATCGCGAGCGCCTCCTGCGCGACTGCTGCCTTACGTGTGTCGATAGAGAGTGGGACGTCAAGTTCGCGGAGCCCCTCGAGAACCGGCAACACCCGGCGTAACTCTTCCTCGAGTGGGACCGACTCGGCGCCGGGGCGGGTGGACTCACCACCGATGTCGATGATGTCGGCTCCCTGCTCGACCATTTCATAGGCGTGTGCAATCGCTGCTTGCTGGTCGAAATAGATGCCGCCGTCTGAGAACGAGTCGGGCGTCACATTGAGCACACCCATGATCAACGTGCGATCGAGAGGAAGAACCCGATCCTTGCAACGAAGCTTCATCTGAGATGCGGGGGCGTAAGAGCTAGCCGCGGGCTATGAGACCCATCGCCTCAGCGCGGGTTGCCTCGCTGCGCCGAAAGATCCCGCGGACCGCGGAAGTCACGGTCTGGCTTCCGGGCTTGCGCACCCCGCGCATAGTCATGCAGAGGTGCTCCGCCTCGATGACGACCAGCACGCCCCGCGGATCCAGGGCGCGCTCGATCGCGTCGGCGATCTGGGTCGTGAGCCGCTCCTGTACTTGCGGCCGGCGCGCCAGGACGTCCACAACGCGCACGAGCTTTGAGAGTCCGGTGATCTGCCCCTGTTCGTTCGGGATGTACGCGACGTGCGCCTTGCCGTTGAACGGAACAAGGTGGTGTTCGCACAAGCTATAGAGAGGGATGTCGCGCACCATGATCATCTCGTCGTGGTCGGCGTCGAAGATGACATCGATCTCGTCGGCCGGGTCTTTGGCGATGCCGGAGAAGATCTCCTCGTACATCTCCGCGACGCGTTCCGGCGTACGAGCGAGACCCTGGCGCTCGGGGTTCTCGCCGATCGCAGTCAGGATCTGACGAACGCCCGCCTCGACGCCGGCCTTGTCGAAACGACGTTTCGCGCTTAGATCGTGCAGGTTCTCGGGAAGCTCACTCATCCCCCGAGCGTATCCGTCTGTTAAGCGACGGCGGCACACCAGCCACCGAGCGAGTTCCGGAGCAAGCGCTTACGAGGCGGAACTCCGAAGGCGTGCAGCCGAGTGCGCAGCGACGGGTGTCTGAGCGAATGGCGGTGTGTCGCCGGAGCGTCCCGGTCGGTTACGCCTCGCCGAGGCGCGGGCGAGGAGCGCGGCGCGGGACGCGCCGTTTCACGGGTGCCTTGTCGCGCGAACTCGCGGCGTCGCGCGCTTGGCGGCGAAGTCGTGTCCGCTCGACCGGGTTCGACGGAGACTGCTTGGCGACCTCGGCGAGGATCTCGGCTACCTCTTCCTTCTCCAGCGATTCCTTCTCGAGCAAGCGCTCGACCATCTGATCGAGCTTCTCCCTGTACTTCGTGAGGATGTCGCGGGCCTCGTCGTGCGCCTCATCGACGAGCCGCTTGACCTCGCTGTCGATGTTCGCAGCCACCGAATCCGAGTAGTCCTGGATATGACCTATATCGCGACCGAGAAACGGCTGTGCCTCGTTGTGGCCCAGCGCCACCGGACCCAGATCCGACATGCCGAACTGCGTGACCATTTGACGAGCGATCTGTGTACACCGCTGGATATCGTCTTGGGCGCCGGTGGTCGGCTCGTTGAAGACGAGTTCCTCTGCCACCCGGCCCCCCAGAAGCATGGCGAGCTCATCAATCAACTCCGAGCGCGTCACCAGAAAACGGTCCTCCGTTGGCAGGGTCAGCGTGTATCCAAGCGCACGCCCGCGCGACACGATCGAGACCTTGTGGACCGGGTCCGCGTTCGGCAGAGCGTGCGACACGAGGGCGTGACCCGCCTCGTGGTACGCGATCACCTTCTTTTCTTTGTCCGATATCACGCGGCTGCGTCGTTGCGGGCCGGCCAGGACGCGATCGATCGCCTCCTCGAGCTCCGTCATAGCGATCTCCGTTTTGGAGAAGCGCGCCGCGAGGAGTGCGGCCTCGTTCACCACGTTTGCGAGATCCGCACCCGTGAATCCGGGAGTGCGCCGAGCGAGTACCTCGATGTCGATCTCCTTCGCCAACGGTTTGCCGCGCGTGTGCACTTTCAGGATGCCGACCCGCCCATTTAGGTCGGGACGGTCGACCACGATCTGACGGTCGAAGCGGCCGGGCCGGAGCAAAGCGGGGTCCAAGATGTCGGGCCGGTTGGTCGCGGCCACAAGGATGACGCCCGACTTCACGTCAAAACCATCCATCTCGACGAGGAGTTGGTTGAGGGTCTGCTCGCGCTCGTCATGGCCACCACCCAGCCCTGCGCCGCGGTGGCGTCCGACCGCATCGATCTCGTCCATGAACACGATCGCCGGAGCATTGGCTTTAGCTTGCTCGAACAGGTCGCGCACACGCGCGGCCCCGACACCGACGAACATCTCGACGAAGTCGGACCCCGAGATGGAGAAGAAGGGAACACCAGCCTCACCGGCGACGGCCCTGGCCAACAGGGTCTTGCCTGTTCCCGGCGGCCCATAAAGAAGGACGCCTTTGGGGATGCGGGCCCCCATCTGTTGGAACTTCTGGGGCGCCTCGAGGTACTCCTTGATCTCCTGCAGCTCCTCGACGGCCTCGTCCAAGCCGGCTACATCGCTAAACGTGATCTTGGGTTGGTCTTTGGAGATCAGGCGATGGCGCGATTTGCCGAACGACATCACGCGGTTGCCGCCTCCCTGCATTTGCTGCATCAAGAAGAAAAAGAACACGAGGATCAACAGGATCGGCAGGAACTGAAACAACACGGAGAGAACGACGGAGCCCGATTGCGGATCGGCTTCGATCTCGACGCCATTTTCGAGGGCGAACTGCGAGTACTCGTCGACCGTGTCCTTCGGGAGGTAGACCTCGTACCGACGCTCGTCGTGATAGTCGCCGACGACCTTCTCGTCCTTGGTCAGGAACTTGGCCGTGGCGATCTCATCCCGCTCGACCAGATCGATCCACGCGTTAACCGACTCGAGCTTCTCGGGCCGCGTTGTGCTTTCGCGATAGAGGTTGAAGACCCAGATCACCGCGAGGACGAGGATCAAATAGAAGATCGCCGAGCGGAAGATGCGATTCATGCTCGCTCAAGGGTAGCAGCCGCGTATAACAAATTGACCCCCAAATTTTCGGCACGAAGCAGGCATGCGTGGGCCGCATTGCCTATTTCGGCGGCTAACCCGGCCTGGTTTAGATGTCCTTATCCGGCACCGGCTCCGCGACGGACGCCTTCAGCGTCCCGATGTAGGGCAGATTGCGATAGCGCTCGTCGTAATCCAAGCCGTAGCCCACGACGAATACCGGTGGGATCTCGAAGCCTGGGTATTTCACATCGAGATGTACTGCTTGTTCTCCCTTCTTCCAGAAGAGGCAGCAGATCTCCAGTGAGGCCGGTCGACGCGCTTGTAGGTAACGCAACAGATAAGAGATCGTGAGACCGGAGTCGATGATGTCCTCAACGAGCAGCACGTGCCGTCCGGTGATCTCGTAATCCAGGTCCTTGAGAATCCGCACAACGCCCGACGACCGCGTGCGCGATCCGTATGACGACACCGCCATGAAGTCGAATTCCAACGGCAGTTGGATCTCGCGCGCGAGATCGGACATGAACACGAAGGCGCCTTTGAGCACGCCGATCAATAAGAGGTCCTTGCCGCGGTACTCCTCGGTGATCTCCTTGGCCAGCTCGGAGATCTTGTCCGCGATCTCTTCACGTGTGATGAGAACTTCCTCGATGTCCTCGTGAACTTCAGTGATCGCCATTCGCAGCGATCCTATGCATCCGAAGGCGCCGCCTGTGGAGGCTCGACTTCCACGGCGCCTGCCGCCAGTTTGATCTCGCCGCCGGACGCGACCGCGAACCGGAGTTCCTTCCCTGAGCCCGCAGTCCAGCGGTCCGCGGCATCCAGCGCCTCGTCGATCGCGGCAGCTCGGTCACGTACGCGACCGACCATCAGCTCTAGAAGCCGCCTTCTCAAGGCGCGGGGCAGCGCATCGAACGACGCGCGGTCGAGACTCTTCTTATCGTTCGATTCCTTCACCAAGCTCTCGTACAGGGTCTCCGCCTGCCTGCGCAGGGCGCTCGCGTCCTCGGCCAAGCGGTCGGCGGACGTTGCTATGGCGCGGACCCCTCCCTCGCCCCAGCGCGACTCGATCGGGCCGAGTACATCGTTTCGGATCGCGACCCGTTCGAAGCGACGGTCTTGGTTGGCCGGATCGTCGTAGAACTTCAGCTCGCGCTCCACGCAATAAGCACGCGTCTCTGATCTCCGAGAGTCGATCAGCGGCCTGATCCGTCGACTGTCGGCAGGTGACATGCCGGCAAGGCCTTCGGTACCGGCACCGTGCACCAGCCGGGCAAGAGTGGTCTCAACACGATCGTCGAGTGTGTGGCCGGTCGCGATCGCATCAACCTCGAGACGTTCGGCCACGATGCCGAAGAACTCGTAACGGAAATCGCGCGCCCGAGCTTGCAGATTCGGGCCGGCGAGTTCGGGGGCCTTGACGACGTGGACTTCGAAGCCGCGCGCCGCGGCCCAGCTCGAGACGTGGGCGGCGACATCCGCCGATTCGTCGGACAACCCATGATCGACGTGGGCAACGGACAGCGACAGGTCGAAGGTGGCAGTCAGGCGGTCGAGCACATCCAGAAGGCACACGGAATCGGGACCTCCCGAAACGGCGACCAGGACCTTCTGCTCGCCGGTGCCGAGCAGCATCTTGCGCCGCTTGATCGTCGCCGCCGCCTCGGCTACGAGATCGAAGCCCGGGCCGTCGAGACCGGGCCCTTTAAGCGGGTGCTCGCTCACTGGCGGCTCCCGACATCCGCGCCATCCAGCTCGCAGGAGAACGCAGTTCCGCGAGCGTCGGTAAGGCGTCGGGCGAGCTCCAGATCAGTGCTAGAGAATCGGGCCCCCCTTGAGCGGCAACCTCGTTACAGAATTTCTGGCCCAATTCGTACTGGCGGAGCTTCATCTCGAGTCCGATCGCGTGACTGATCGCGCGCTGCAGTGCGTTCTGTTGGGCGCGCCGGCCCTCGAAGACCGCTCGCATCCGACCAAACGACGGGATCTCGCGCGCTCCGACGGTATCCATTACATAGTTGCCATGGCCCTCGATCACGGCCATAAGAGCCTGGAGGCGGTCCACTCGTTCGCGTTGCTCGTCGGTGGCAAACAGGTAGACCGGGCTGCGCTCCTCCGGGGGGGTCCCCTTCGATGCCAAGCGCGAAACGGCAGTACCGAATCTCGCAGCCAGACTTCGTGCGTCCAGATCGAGAGACGCAAGATAGGAGTGCACCAGCGCAAGGAAATGCTCGCGCAACCACGGGACTCCCGCGAATTGAAAGCGATGGGTGACTTCGTGCAGGGCGACCCACAGCGCAAACTCCTCGGGGACGAAGCCGAATCGTCGCTCCGTCTCCACTAGGTTGGTCGCTACGAAGTAAAGAACGCCATCATTGCCCCGATCCTTGCGTCGGCCACCGGCGGCAAATACGAGGTCGTACTGCCCTAGCACCCGCCGCGCGACATATCCGAGAAGCAGGCCGATTTCGACCGAGATGATTGCCCGCTGTCCCATCCGAACGGGCAGAGGCAGGTTGCGAGCACGCGCGTCGAGCTTCTCGGCGAGCGGTTTCAGCAATTCGCTCATACCGGCGATGTTGGCATCTGCCCACCGCGCGCGATCGATGACTTTCCAATTCGCGGGGGAGGGCGGGGCTATCCCCGTCGCGTCGGCAACGAGCGCCTCCGCCCGTGGGATGGCGCTATCCAAGTCCCGCGCCAGGCGGGTGTGCAGGTATGTGCCGGAGACAGCGTCGCGACCGGCAACTCGCCGCGCGATCGAACGGGCGAGCCAAGGATCGAACAGGACGGGCATTAAGCGAGGCGGAGCTTTAGACCTCGGCCCGGCTCCGCACGATGACGAGGCGGTAGTACATCAGGCCGATCGCCCCGGCTACCAGAAGCAGAAGAGCGATCCCCATGCGTGCCATCTGGTAGGTCCACGGAGGGCCGGTCTCCTCGGCTGCCTCCTCGCCCTCGCCCCCGACCTCGGCGTCCGCGCCCTCGGAGTCCTGGCCCTCCTGTCCTTCGGCCTCTTGCTCCGCTCCGGGCTCTCCCTCATCGCCCACTTCTTGCGCATACGCCGTCGACGGGGGTTGGATTCCGGAGAGTGCGAAAGGCGCTGCTACGAACAGAAGCGAGCAGAGCAGCAGAATGGCGAGCCGTGAGCGCACCGAACGAGCCTCCCCTGAAAAGAATTGTCTGCGCTACGAACAGGATATCCGGCCTCGCGCGCCCTCAAACGGAGCGACTCGCTCGGCTCAACCGGAATCCGGGAGCGGCTTCCGACCGCGCAAGCGAGGAACTCTCATCTCGGCGTGCGCCCAGCATTTCTCGCGTCGGTTGTAGCGCGAGAGCTTGGTGCCGCAGCCGGGCGCGGCGCAGATTCGGTCTTCGGCATAGGTACGTGAAGCACGCGGCAGCGCTTGGATTCGCGAACCCCGTATCGCTTCCTGCCGGCCCATCTCCACTCCTGTCCGACCGTGCTAGTCCATCTAGTCAGCCATCCGCCGGCCCAAAACCCTCATTCGGCGCCGAATCGCTTTCTAGATCCATTGGACGCTCGAACCGGGTTTGGGGTTCCCTGGATCGATGAGCGACTTGCAACAGCGGCGTCCGAGAGCTCTGCCCGCCGGGCTTCGTCTCCTAGGGCGAGCTATCCGCATCTTGCTCGGAGCGCCGGCTCGGGCCGTCCGAGGGACGGCGCGTCGAGTCGCCGATCCGGCTCGCCAAGTTGCCGACTACTGGGCATCGGAGAGGGTCACGATGCGCCAGGGCTTCGTCGCCGTTTGCATCGCGTCGCTTACATCGCTCATCGCGGGGCTGACCCTCGCCGGCATGAGCCATCGCATCGACGTAGTGAAAGGTCTCTTTGTACTTATTCCCGTGTCCATCGGGATGCGCGGAAACATCTTTGGGGGCCTTGCTGCGCGACTGGGGACGTCCATTCATTCGGGCCTGTTCGAAGTGTCCACCCGGCGCGAGGGGATCTTGTTCCAGAACGTCTACGCGGCGGTCCTGCTAACGATCTCGACTGCAACGACGATGGGCCTGCTTGCGCGCGCGATCGCCGCGTTGCTCGGACTTGAAACCGTCTCGGTGTGGGACTTCATAACGATGGCATTGATCGGCGGCCTGTTGTCATCCGTCGTCGTCCTTTGCGTAACCGTCGTGCTGTCCGTGGTCTCTTACCGGCGTGGCTGGGATCTGGACTCGGTTGGCGCTCCGCTGATCACCGCCATGGGCGACGTAATTACGCTTCCGATGCTGCTGGTCGCCTCGTTTCTCGTCGGCATCGAGATAGTCACCCCCGCGATTGGTGGACTATCCCTGGTGTTGGGAGCCGTCGCTCTCGTCAGGGGCTGGAGCAGCGCGGCAATGATCGCTCGACGGATCGTGCGCGAGAGCTTCCCAGTCTTGTGCATTGCGATCGTGCTCGACGTGCTTGCGGGGACCGTCGTCCAACCGCGGATCGAACACGTCTTCCTGCCGCTGCCCGCGTTTCTGATCGTCATCCCCGGTTTCCTCGAGAACACCGGCGCGCTGGGCTCCGTACTTGCCGCGCGGCTGGGATCGAAGTTGCATTTGGGTGCTCTCTCGCCACGTGCCCGTCCCGATGCCGCCGCGCTACTCGACGGAAGCATCGTGCTCGCGCTCGGCGTCGTCGTATACGGGATCACTGCGCTGGCGACTCTTGTAATCGCCGAGACCTTGGGGTTCGCCTACCCCGGTGCGTTCCGTTTCATCGGCGTCGTAGTGGTGGGTGGCTTGGTTGCGACGATCCTCGCTTCCTTGATCGGCTACTACGCCGCAACGCTCACCTATCGTTTCGGATTCGACCCCGACAACCACACGATCCCGCTGGTGACAAGTGGAATGGACTTATTGGGCGCCATCTGCCTCATCGTCGCGCTGCTTGTGTTCGGAGTAGCCTGAGCCAAGGAGGGATGTAATTGGACCCAGGGGAGGGTCGAAGTACCGTCAAGGGGCTCCTTGCGGAGATCAAAGACTCCTCGGAGCTCATGGTCGATCTCGCGTACGCGGCCGTGTTCCTTTCCGATGCGGACCTAGCCAAAGAGGTCGCGCGTCTGGAGGAACGGATGTTCGAGCACCTGCACCAGCTGCGCAAGCTGACGATCCTCGCGGCGAGGAGCCCGGAGGACGCAGAGCACATGGCCGGCGTCCTCGAGATCGCTTCGGCGGTCGAGAAGATCGCGGATGCCGCGGACGACATTGCGCGCGTGGTGTCGTCCGGTCTCGGGATCCTCGAAGACTTGCGACGGGACCTACGTCACGCGGACGAGGTCGTCGCGCGGGCGAAGGTCCAAGAAGGATCGGCGGCGGTCGGCCAAAGCCTGCGCGACCTGGCCCTGCCCGTTGAGATGGGCGTCTGGGTGATCGCCAACCGACGCGGCGGCGAATGGGACCTCGACCCCGGCCCCGATTTCGTAGTCACAGCCAACGATGCCTTGCTGATGAAAGGCCCCGAGGACGGAATGGCTCGGGCCCGGGAGCTCTTCGGAGCGGCTCCGCGGCGCGAGGACGATGAGCTGTCGGATATTCCCCTCTCCGATCTCGATCGCGCGGTGGATCTCCTCATCGAGATGAAGAACTCTGCGGAAGTGGCCGTCGGTCTCGCCTACTCCGCGCTGCTGTTCAACGATCAAGCTCTCGCCGCCGAGGTAGCGCGTCTAGAGGAGCGTTCGGACATCGTGAACGACGAGCTTGAATCGTGGCTCTTACGAAGTGCCCTGGAGGCACGCAATCCCGACGATCTACGCGGGCTGATCCGGCTCGCGCACGCCTCCGAGATGATCTTCGACTCCGCGCGTGAGATGACTCGCCTGGTCGAGAAGGGCGAGGAGCTCCATCCTGTGATCGCTGCGGCCCTCGTGGAGTCGGACGAGGTCGGCTACGAAGCCATCGTCGCCGAAGGCGCACCGGCCGCAGGCAACTCGATCAAGCAGCTGGCCATCGAGTCGGAGACCGGCATGTTCGTGCTCGCGGTGCAGCGGGGTCGCCGGTGGAATTACCGGCCCAAGCCGCGCTACGTCTTGACGGCCGGAGATCGCGTGATCGCGATCGGTCCTCCGGAGGGAGCCGATGAGCTCGACGCGTTGTTCGGCGTCGAGCGTGAACTGGCCGACGCTTGACCCGAGGGGTCTGCGGGGATAACTCCTTAGGATTCGGAGGTCCGCCATGCAAGTGAGAGGACGGAATGCCTCGAGGTAAACAGGTCGACGAGGACGCGCACGTCCAAGCTGACGGAACACGTCCGCAAAAGCCCACGCTGGTTCAAGCCTTCGGGGCGGTAATCGCCGGAATCGTCGCCGGCAAGATAGCCAGCTACATGGTCACGACCGCATGGCGCTTGGCCACACGGGAGGATCCTCCGGATATCGAAACCGCTGTGCGTCCCGCGAAGAAGGCCGCGTGGATCGCCCTATTCGGAGCGGCTACGGGGGCGGCGCGCCAGCTCGCGCGCGATGCCGTCAAACCGCCGGGCGAGGGGCCCGCTTAGCGACGTCGCTTCGGGCAGTTGATCGTCGCGGCGTTGGCATCAACCTCGCCGTAGCCCATCACGGGGTCGTAGATCCCCTCATTGGACGACCAACTCTGCAAGCAAGTCACGATCTGCTCGTTGTCGTTGCGCCAACCGGCAAGTAGCGCCGCCACACCCGCGACATGCGCTGCAGCAAATGCCGTACCGGCGTCGGTGTCATAACCGCCGATCGCTCCCCCACAGTCGGCGCTCGACCCGGCCAAGGTCGTCGTCCAGATCGCACCGGGATCCTCACACGCGGCGACGGGATTCAGGCTGCGCCCGTCCATTCCGCCGGGCGCACGCAGAGCCACGCCGGCACCTGGATGCACCGGAAGGTTCGAGTAAGGGGCGACCCCAGTCTGCGCCACTGCGGCCACGCAGACCACCCGCGGGTGGGCCGCCGGATGTTCACAGAAAGGTAGTGAGTCGTCGCCCGCAGGCGCGATCAACACTGCCCCCTTGTCCCACGCCTCGGCGATCGCGGCATCGAGCTCGGCGGGAACCTCGGCCCCGCCCGCGGCCCACAACGGCGCCGCCGGTTGCGACGCGCCGATGAAGATGACATCCGCTTTGCGCGCTGTGGCACGCCTGATCCCCTCGACCAAGGCGGACGCGTTCAGCCCATTCGGACCCGACACTCGAATCGGCAGGAGTTTCGCCTTCGGCGCGATACCCGCGATGCCGATGCCATTGTTCGTACCCGCAGCGATGATTCCCGAGACCGCCGTCCCGTGACCGGTCTCATCCTGCGCACCCGGACAGTCGGGAGTCCCCGACAGCTCTTCGATGAGATCGATACCGGGGCCGGCGCTGGCGAGTAGGTCGGGATGGCGATAGTCGAGCCCCGTGTCGAGCACCGCTACGCGGGCGCCCTTACCCGATGCACCGCGTATCCAGGCGACCTCGATATCGATGCGCCTGAGGCCCCACTGCGCGCTGTACAGGGGATCGTTCGGATACACGAAGCCCAACGAACCGCCGGAGTCGTAAAAACCGGGCGGCAGAGTGCATGTCGCCTGTGCCTCCGCCGGTTGAGGCGCGGGCACCATGAGCGCCATCAGCACGGTCGCCGCCAGAAATGTCGTGATCGTTCGTTTCATGCCATTCCTTGAAGTTGTTCCGAGTCTGGTTAGACCTTAGGTCAGCCGACCCTTCGCTCCGCGTATCTTCACCCTCAGACAACGAAGGTCACGCCGCGCGCGTTGCTCGTGCTTTGGCGTTAAGTCGGGCTGAGAAACAGCCAGTACGTGCCCGGCCGATTAGCTCCCTAAGCAGTTGCTCCCAAATCGACGGCGTTCAACTGGGCGTTGGTCGCGGTCACCGTGGCGGTTCCCGACGTTGTAACGGTGATCACCAATTCGTAGGTATGGGTGCCCGGAGCAACAACGTCGACAAAAGAGATACTGCCCACCGTGTCGGGCTTCGTATTGGTGAGGCGCTCGGTATATGCGGGACCAACCAGAATGTTGTCGTCTCTTTTCAGCTGCCAAGTCACATCAGCCGTATCACCCGCAACGAGACACGTGCAGTTGAGCTGGACTTGACCGGTCAGAAGCACCGAATGATTCGGGACTGTCGCACCCGTCGGGACGATGATCGTCACGCTCGCCTTGTCGTTGGCGCCGGTCTGCAGAACTCCACTGTCGGTATTACTTGTCGCAGCGTTGGCAACCATCTTGTCGGTCGTGACCGCCTTCTCCGCCAGCTTCGCATTCGTAACGGCCCCGTCCTGGAGCGCGTCGGTGTCCACCGCGTTGTTCGCGAGTTCGCTGGCCCCCACGGAGCCCTCGGCCAGGTCGTCCGCGGTAATCGTGCCGTCCTGGACGTCGCCGCCTAAACCACCGACGACGGATCCGGAGGCCAACTCATCTGGGCCCACCGATTCTGCGGCGAGATCGTCGGCTGTCACCGAGTTAAGAATGATCTCGTCGGTCCCCACCGAGCCCGTTCCGAGGTCATTGCTCGATAGCGAGTCGTTCACTACTTCGTTCGAGCCGACGGACTCTGTGCCGAGATCGGCGATCGTCAAGGAGCCGTTCACGACCTCGTCGGAGCCGACCGAGTCTGTCCCGAGATCATCGCTCGACAGCGACCCATTGATCACCTCATCCGTACCAACCGAGGCTGCCCCGAGATCGGCGCTCGATAGGGAATCGTTGACTACTTCGTCGGACCCGACCGAGTCCGTGCCTAGATCGCCAATCGTCAACGAGCCGTTGAGCACTTCGTCGGAGCCCACCGAGCCCGTTCCGAGGTCATCGCTCGACAGCGAGCCGTTTACGACATTGGCGGAGTTCACCGCGTTCAGACCTATGTCGGTGAGGCCGACGCAGCCCTCACATACGACATCCGTCGCCGGCCCGGTGGAACCGCCGCCTCCCGCCGCATCGACACCGTCGGCGAAGTCTGCCGGCACGCCGTTCAGATTGTTCCAGTGGACTTGATTGCTGCCGGCGTTAGGTCCGTCCCCATCGCTCGTCGCAAGCTCCGCCGCTAAAGCATTGAGGTCCGCTTGAGTTAGCGGGGTGAACGCGAGATCTGCGACCTGCACCGTTCCGTCGGCGATCTTTTCGCTCGTAACGGCCTCATTGCCCAGCGTTGATGTGCTTACCGCCCCAGGCGCGATCTTGCCCGTCGATACCGACCCG